>CABMPA010000019.1 GCA_902388315.1 uncultured Megasphaera sp.
CATATGGATCTCCTTAGGTTCATTATTATGTAAAACAAGTAGGATTCAGGCGGGCCGCCCTAAAGCCTTTCTGGCCCGTCAGGGACCGACTAACAGGAGGTGCAGGACGGCTGCCAGAACGGACCGCAGAGGCGGGCGGCCCCTACGGGGTGCCGGGTACATTACCACTGGATTCAGGCGGGCCGCCTTCTAGGCGGCCCTACGGGGTGCCGGGTACGTTACGCTGGATTCTGGCGGGCCCTACGGGGTGCCGGGTACGTTGTCGCAGGCTGTAGGGGCGTGCCGTGGCGCGCCCGCTCCTCTCCCAGGGGGGAGCCAATGGCGGCCTGCGAACGGCGAACGGCGGCCTGCGTTATTTATGGTATTCAAATTCCATGGAATAGATGCGGACGGTGTTGCCGTCCTGGATGCCGTGTTCCTGGAGGAGCTTGTCCAGTTCCATGTAGCGCCAGATGCGCTGGAAGCGGCGCAGGGACTGGTCATCGTCGAAGTTGGTCATGGCGACGAGGTTTTCGATACGGGCACCGGTGATGACGAAGGCGCCGTCGTCGTCGCGCTTGACTTCAAAGTCCGGTTTATTCTGGGCTTTATAGACGACTTCTTCCGTCGTTTCATCCGGTTCTTCGACGTATTCTTCGAGCAGCGTCCAGACCCGTTCCAGGAGCTTGTCCATGCCTTCGCCGGTCATGGCGCAGATGGGATAGACTTCGACGCCATGGGCGGCCATGTAATCCATGAGCCGTTCCAGGTTGTCCGAATCGCCGAGGAGGTCGATTTTATTGGCTGCTACGACCTGGTGCTTGCGCGACAGTTTTTCACTGTACTTCGCCAGTTCGGCATTGATTTTTTCATAGTCTTCGATGGGGTCGCGGCCTTCGATGCCCGATACGTCGACGACGTGGATGAGGATTTTCGTCCGTTCGATGTGGCGCAGGAAATCGTGGCCCAGGCCGACGCCTTCACTGGCACCGTCGATGAGGCCGGGAATGTCGGCCATGACGAAGCTGCGATGGTCCGGCAGGTTGACGACCCCTAAAATCGGATTCAGCGTCGTAAAGTGGTAGGCGGCAACTTCCGGCTGGGCCGCCGAAACCTTGCGCAGGATGCTCGACTTGCCGACGCTGGGATAGCCCAGGAGGCCGACGTCAGCCAGGACCTTCAATTCCAGGCGCAGCCACCGTTCTTCGCCCGGTTCGCCCCGTTCGGCAAAAGTCGGCGTCCGGTTGGCGCTGGTACGGAAATGCCAGTTGCCGCGGCCGCCGCGGCCGCCTTTGGCGACGATGGCCCGCTGGCCGTCATGAGATAAATCAGCCATGATCTGGCCCGTTTCTTCGTCTTTGACGATAGTGCCCAAAGGAACGGTAATCAATAAATCTTCGGCATTGCGGCCATACTTATTGCTGCCTTCGCCTTTTCCGCCGGGCTTGGCCTTGAACAGGCGGCGGAAACGGAAGTCGACGAGGGTATTGACGTTGCGGTCGGCGACGAGGACGACGTTGCCGCCCTGGCCGCCGTCACCGCCGTTCGGCCCACCCTTGGGGACGAACTTTTCGTGACGGAAGCTGCTCATACCGTCACCGCCCTTGCCGGACTGTACAAAAATTCTTGCTCTGTCTATAAACATATTTCACCTCATAGGAATACATGCGGATACAGAAAGAGACACAGCATACATATACCATGTCTCCTGTCTATCTGTCCAAAAATATCTAATTGATGTTACTATCAAATTTTAAAGCATATTTGCTCATCTGTAAAGTCATTTTTCCCGAATAATTTCTAAAGCCTTCTCAAACTGGCTGTCTTCCGGGTCGGACGGCGTCAGAGGAACGACGACATCCGGTTCGATACCGACGCCGTCGATTTCGCGGCCATTGGTCGTCCGATACTTGGCGACGGTCACTTTGACGGCCGATGACGAGTCGACAGGAAAGACGCCCTGGACCGTCCCCTTGCCGTAGGTCTTGACGCCGACGATGGGGCCGAGCTTCATGTCCTGGACGGCACCGGCGACGATTTCCGAAGCGCTGGCCGAATTTTCATTGACCAGGACGACGATGGGAATAGGGTCGTCCGTCCCCTGGGCCGTGTACTGGTCCACTTTGCCATCCTGTTCGGTATAGGACACGATGGTGCTGTTTGGCGGGACGAAATTGCTGGCCACGCCGACGGCCTGTTCGACGATGCCGCCCGGGTTGTCGCGCAAATCGAGGATGAGCTTGTTCATGCCCTGTTCGCGGAGCTTGGTGAATTCCTTGGTGAAATCGTCAGCCGTGCCCTCGCTGAAGACGGCGACGCGGATATAGCCGACATCGGTGCCGTCGACCATCTTGCCGGCCACGGTCGGCACGTGGATCTGGCGGCGCGGGACAGTGAAAGCTTTTTCTTCGCCATCACGGCGGACGACGAGGTCGACACTGGTATCGACAGGCCCGCGGATGTTCTTGGAAACATCTTCCAACTGATAGCCTTCGACGGACGTGCCGTCGATGGACACCAGGATATCGCCGCGCTGGAGGCCGGCTTCCTCAGCCGGGCTGCCTTCCATGACGCCGGCGATGAGGATACCCTCATCGGTAGAGGCGATATAGACGCCGATACCGGCATAGGTACCACTCATCTGGGCAGAAAAATCTTTATACAAATCGCCGCCGAGATAAGTCGAATGTTTATCCCCCAAGGTATTGACCATGCCCTTCAAGGCACCGTCAAAGATAGCATTTTTATCAATATTTTCGGCATAATGGCTTTCGATGATCTCCAAAGTCCGGAAAAACTCGAACATCGACGAAGGCCGGCCGGTATAATACCAAAAGAGGCCAACCATGGCGACAATCATGATGATCATACCGCTGCAGACATATCCCAGCGGCCGGCGGACGTTTTCCCAGGTCTGCCGTAAACTATGCTTCCCCATTATGAAGCCTCCTCGCAATTAGTCCATAGTTTGCAGTTTTTAGTTTGCAGTAAATGGCCAAAAATTTAAAGCCATCGCTACAAACTCTGTACTACAAACTTCATACTATATAAAAAGTGCTCGTGCCTGTCAGCAGAAACTTCGACGCGCCGACGCCCCTACAAATAGCCCTGGGGGTCGACGGGGTCGCCGTTGGCGCGGACTTCAAAGTGGACGTGCGGGCCCGTGGAATTGCCTGTCGATCCGGCATAGGCGATGACCTGGCCCTGGGAGACGGCCTGGCCCGGCGAAACGGCGAGTTCCTGATTGTGTCCGTACAATGTCGACAGGCCGTTGCCGTGGTCGATGACGACGGCGTAGCCATAGCCGCTGATCCAGCCGGCTTCGACGACGGTACCGCCATCGGCGGCCTGGACAGGCGTGCCATAGTCGACGCCGATGTCGATGCCGCTGTGATAGATAGTCGTCCCGAAGATGGGATGGGTCCGGTACCCGTAAGGCGACGTAATGACGCCGTTGACGGGCCAGATCATGGCACCGGTCCCGCCCCCGCCGCTGCTGACGGGCTGGGAATCGCCGCTGTCACTGTTGTCCGGTGCAGGCGGTGCGGCCTGAGCCGCCGCTTCTTCGGCAGCCCGCTGGCGCAGCTTATCGGCAATGGACTGGGAAGCCTGCTGATATTCGGCATAGGCTTTCTCAGCCGTAGCTTTATCCGTCTGGGCCTGGTAGAGGACGGCCTGCTGTTCGTCTTTATGGGCGGCGATTTCGTCGCGTTTGGCTTTCGCTTCATCGCGCAGCTTGGCCTGACGATCGTGCTGTACTTCCAATTCTTTTTGAGCCGCTTCGATAGCCGCCCGTTCCTGACGGATATCCGAAATGAGAGAAATATCGGCATCGACGACGCGGCGCAGCAGTTCCAGGCGGTTGGAAAAGTCACTGAAATCCTTGGCGCCGAGGACGACGTCGAGATAGCTCAGCTGGCCATGCATATAGATATCGCGGATGCGCTTGGTAAAGACTTTCTCCCGCTTCTCCAGGCGCGCCCGGTTTTCGTCGAGCTCAGCCTGGGCAGAGGCTATTTTTTCTTCTGTCGCCGCAAGGTCTGCCGTTACAGCCTGATATTCTCCCTGGGCAGCTTCCAGGCTCTTTTGGATTTCGTAGAGCTTGTCACTGACATTGTCGATGACCATTTGGGCCTGGGCCTTCTTTTCACTCTGTTCGGCCATGCGTGTCTGGACGTCGTCCAGCTGGTCCTGCAGGTCATCGTCGGCAAAGGATAAGAGGCACGGTGACAACAGGGCCGCCGTCACAGCCAGGATGATATATTTTTTTACCATATTACACCTTCATATATCGTTTCAGCGAAATCGTACTGCCCAAGGCGCCAACGACCATACTGATGACCAGGAGGATGGCTGCCGTGCGGTACATAAAGGGATAGACGCTGACCATGGGCAAAAAGGCCAGGGACTGGTGGATAGCCGTAACGACGAAGCCGTAGAACTGCCACAAAGCCAAATCAGCCAGGATGCCGCCGATGAAGCCCAGGAGCAGCCCTTCCAGGAGGAAAGGCCAGCGGATGAACCAGTTCGTCGCGCCGACGTATTTCATGATGGCGATTTCCTTGCGCCGGGCAAAGACGGTCAGGCGGATGGTGTTGGAAATGATGAACAGCATGGCCAGGGTCAGGAAAATAATCAGGACAATGCCGCCCCAACGGATGATGCGCGTGATCTGGAAGATCTGTTCGACGATTTCCTGGCCGTAATGGGTCCCTTCGACTTCGGGATAATCGGAAACGATGTCGGCCGTCCGGCGCACTGCTTCCGGCTCTGTGAAGGTCACTTCATAGGAACTGGGCAAGGGGTTCTTACCATCCAGGGCGTCGAGGATGCCCGGCTGGTCCTTCATGCGTTCCTTGAGGATGTCCATGGCCTGGTCCTTGTCGGTAAAGGCGACGGATTTCACGTCAGGCAGGGCGCTCAGACGGCGGCCGACGCTGTCGATGTCCTTCTGGGTCACGTCCTCTTTGAGGTAGACCGTGATTTCGACCTGGCTTTCCAGGTTCTCGGCGAAATAATCGAGGTTGGCCACGAGGCTCAGGAAAAGGCCCAGGATGAACAGCGACAAGGCGACGGTAGCGATGGAAGCGATGGACATGAAGCGGTTGCGCCAGAACGACTGGAGCGCTTCGGCCATGTAATAGTGCATGGTCCTAAGTTTCATCGTCGTAGCCCCCCTTCTGTTCATCGCGGACGACTTTGCCGCCGTCGATTTCAATGACCCGCTTGTTCATCATATCGACGAGGGTCTTATCGTGTGTCACCATGAGGACTGTCGTCCCCATGTGGTTGATTTTCTTGAAGACGTCCATGATATCCCGCGACGTTTCCGGGTCCAGGTTCCCCGTCGGTTCATCGGCAATGAGCAGCAGCGGCCGGTTGACGATGGCCCTGGCAATGGCCACGCGCTGCTGTTCGCCGCCACTGAGGTTCTTGGGCAGGGCATCGGCCTTGCCGACGAGGCCAACCAGGTCGAGGACATCGCGGACCCGGCGGCGGATGAGATACCGCGGCGCTTCGATGACTTCCATGGCAAAAGCCACATTTTCCTGGGCCGTCTTATTGGGCAGGAGGCGGAAATCCTGGAAGACGATGCCCATTTTACGTCGCAGATAGGGTACGCGGTTCTTGGCGAGTTTGTTGACTTCCGTGCCGTTGACGAAGACGGACCCCCGCGACGGCAGTTCTTCGTGCGACAAGAGCTTGATGAGCGTCGACTTGCCGGCACCGCTGGCGCCGACGACGAAGACGAACTCGCCCTTGCCGATATGGAGCGATACGTGGTCCAGGGCAATGGAACCATTGTCATAGACCTTGGATACGTTCTTTAATTCAATCATAAAGACCTCCGATGCTGTTCCAGGCGCTTGCGGACACCCTTCCTTCCTTCCAGGATGCGCAGGGCCAGATAGGCATTGCGCAGGGACTGGCGCCGCAGGTGATTGAGACGGGCCTTGATTTCCGGTGCCAAATGGCCGAGGGATAATTTCCTGGCCACATCGGTGACGATATCTGCGGCCCGGACGTCGTCTGTCGTACCGCAGACCCTGTCGCCGATGAGGCCGATGAAACTGTCGATTTTCGGGTCATACGACACGGCCGTCGCCGGCACCTGCATGATAGCTGAAAAGATCAGGGCGTGCAGGCGGTTGGCAATGACCGCATCCATGCAGCCCATAAGGGACATGAATTCCACCGTCGTATAGTGGTCGTCGAGGACGACGGCTTTCGTCTTCATCCGGCTGGCAATATCGCGGCCGGCTTCGACGTCGGCCGGGTACTGCATGGGGATGAAGATGACATGGACGTCCTGCGTTTCCTGCAGCTCGTCGGCTGCAGCGGCGATGGCGTCCTTATAGGCATCGTGGTCCTGCCAGTTGCGGACGGCAATGCCCAGGCGCCGGCGGATACCGGTGATGCCGTATTTCTTTAAAATATAGAGGCCGATGTTCTTGTCGACGGGATGCATGGACAAGACGGCGTCAGCCGTCACGTGGATAGGCGGTTTGGTCACGCCCATGGCTGCCAGTTCGGCTTTAGAATCGGCATCGCGCACGCCGATGACGGAAACGCGCTGCAAGACCTCGCGCACGGCCCGGCGGGCCTTGGCGCCGCGGACGGGGCCGATACCCTGGGCGTAGAGCATGACCGGTTTCTTGAAGAACAAGGCGATTTTCATGATCCACAAATAATAATAGAGGCTGCGGGCGCTGGTCACATCCTGCAAGAGGCTGCCACCGCCGCTTATAAGAATATCACAGCGGCGAATAGCCGCTGCGATAGCCAAGAAATTCAGGCGGTGTACAGCCTGTACGTTATGGTTTTCCCGGGTCATGCGGCAGTTGCCGGTGATGACCGTAATCGCTACGTCGGGAATGATGTCTTTCAGGGAGCCGACAATGGCCGCCAGCATGGCTTCGTCGCCGGCATTGGCAAAACCGTAGTAGCCGGAAATGACGACTCTAGTCACGATGGGCCACCTGCTTTCCCAGCCACGTCGTCACATAGCTGACGATGGCAATGGCGATGATCAATCCGATGCCGACGACCATGCCCGTCACCCAGCCGTTGATGCCGCGGATGAAGGACATGAGGAAGGGCGTGCGGATATGGGCGAAAGTTTCGACCATGGAGCCGACGCCGATGGCAGCGGCGATGACCAGGAAGAAGTGCAGCAGCTGCGGCCATTTACGATACAGCGCAGCTACCATGAGGTAGAATGCCGGATGGCCGATGAGGAATTCCTTTTCCCGCGGACGGGCATAGAGGACGTTTTCCAGGAAACGGCGCATGGCGACTTCGACGCCCGGTACGGGAACGCCGGCGGTATGGCCGCTGCGGCCGACGAAGATAACGCCAGCCAGGGCCAGGACGGCCAGGATGAGGATGGTCCCCATCTTGATGGGGATGTTGAGGAAATCCTTGACGAAGACCTTGAGGTCTTCCGGCGAGGCAATCGTCTGTCCCATGAGCGGGAAGCGGCGCAGATAGCCGATAGCCACCAGGAGCAGGGGCAGGACGAAAGTCAGCTTGACGCCGCGGTAGAAGTCGAATTCCATGAAGAAGCGGATATTGCCCAGCATGGCGGCAATATAGAGGCCGCCAATCATGGCGACGGCGACGGCAAAGAACAGGCCGATGGTACCGTCGCGGACGACGCGGCCATAGCCGAGCTTCCTGGTAATCTTCATCTTCTTCCAGTGGTCCAAGGCCAGGAGAATGGCCGCTGTCGGCGCAGCCGTCGCACAGCCGATAGCCCAGACCTGAAGGAACAAGGCCCCTTTGGCAACGATGGCGCCGATGACGGCACAGACGATACCGACGGCCATGAGGATATAGTTCCTGCGGTCCGTCAAGGGCAGGAGCAAGTTGAGGACGAAGACGAAGCCACAGGCCGCTGCCGCTGCCGTAATGGCCAGGAGCAGGCGGTTCGGATAGTACGGCGGCATGATGGATGCCTTGCCCAGGGTATAACCGCGGTCCGTCAATTTCTGCGAAACCATCTTGACGTAAGACAAATTGGTCTGGGTCAGATTCATGCCGTGAAGAGGCTTCTTATAGAGCGGATAGAGATTGACCCGGGCATTGCGTTCCAGGTCACTGATATAGTAGCGCATAGCCGCTTCTTCGGGCGTAATCTTTTCCAGTTCTTCCTTGGCCATGGCATAGACGCGGGCCGTGCGGTAATGGACCAGGCCGGCCAGGTCGTACATGCCGTCCTGCTGATTATACTGGAGCTGGTTGACCGATTCGATCATATAGAAAGGAATGTCCCTGTCGTTCAGGTTGTCCGCCGTATAGTCCAGCATGGTCTTGCGTTCGGCGTTGACCGGCGTATAGCCCAGGACTTCCTTGCCGACGAACATGATGCCCGATACGTTCTGAAGCTTATCCACGCGGTCGAAGAAGTGAGCCACCTGTTCCTTCGTCGGGTTGCTGTAATTCGTAGGCCGCAGGATGACCTGGAAGCCATGGTCGCTGATGATCTGGGCGTCAGCACTGAGGATTCCCAGATTGACGTCGCCTAAGCCGGGCATGACGCCCTTGATGCCGGCCATGCGGTACTGGCCGTTGGACATGACTTTGACCTTATCATCGCCCAGGCGGGCCTTGAGGTCCGATATGACTTCATCGAAATACAAATCCTTCTGGCTCTGGGGCTTGCCGATGAGGTAGTAATCATACGATTTATCGGTAAGGCCGAACTGAGGATAATAGAGGTCGGCACCGAGTTTCGTCACCAGCGACAATTCCCCGCGCTGAGTCAGTTTATTGAGAGTCGTATCGTAAATGGTAAAGCTCGTAACGCCGGCATCGCGGCACATCTGGAGTGCCGTGTCGAGATCGTAGCCGTCGTTACGGGCCATGACGACGATAGCATCGTAGTCCATAGCCTGTTCCACTGTCGTCGACTTATCTTCTATCGCATTGCGTTGTACGCACAGGACCAGCGCGCATACGAGGCCGATGAGGACGGCCAGTATCATCGCCAGCATACTGCGTTTATTCATGTTTGTCATTCTCTTCACCTTATCTATGAGTTGCTCACCTGGCCATGAATGGTCAGGAGGCCGTCGCGCATAGTTACGCTGTCCGGCTGGATTCCCAGGGGAAACCCGGCAAAGTCGTAAATCTCAGCATTGGCCAGCTGCGTCGTGCTGATCTGCATCCCCATGCCTTCTACCGTCACTGACGACGGAATGAACATGAGCTTCGACCCTTTCATGCCAAAATGGCCGCGGACGTCAGCCTGGGCCGACACCAGGCCGCCCAGCTTCACCCGTCCCTGGACGCGGACGGCGTCGTCTTCAAAGGAGACTTGCGGGTCCGTCAGTCCCTGGACCTTCTGGACCAGGAATTTTTCCAGTTCTTCACTGCGGATAGACGCCGTCATCTCACCGCTCTCTGCCCGGGTGACCCGGACTTCCTGATCGGCCAGGGCCAGGAGCGGCTTGAAATGGACGCCGTAAAGATTGCAGTCGAAGTGGGCGAATGTCAGATCGCCGGCCTGGAAGTTATTGGCATGAACCGTAATGGCGTCGATGTCACCGAGAAAAATCTTCACTCCCGGCGACGCCTGGACGCGGACATCATCGCTGTGCAGATTGAGTGTCGCCGACAAGGCCTGGCAAAGGCCGACTTCGGCCAGCTGGGGCGCATAGGAATTGGCGCCGACCAAGAAGGCTGCGACGATGACAAAGAAAATCATCCATTTTTTCATTTATTTTAGAGCTCCTGCTTTGCTAACTTCTTTTCTTTTACCTGCTGCAAATACCCTTCGATGAAGATGTCCAGATCACCGTCCATGACGGCCTGGATATTGCCCGTTTCAACGTTGGTCCGGTGGTCCTTGACCAGGTTGTAGGGGTGGAACACGTACGAGCGGATCTGGCTCCCCCATTCGATAGCCTGGTGGACGCCGCCGATTTCGGCTTTCAGTTTTTCCTGCTTTTCCTGTTCCAGTTCAAAGAGTTTAGCCCGCAAGTATTTCAGGCACATTTCCTTATTCTGCAGCTGCGACCGTTCATTCTGACACTGGACGACGATGCCCGTCGGCATGTGAGTCATGCGGACAGCGGAACTCGTCTTATTGACGTGCTGGCCGCCGGCCCCGGAAGCGCGGAAATAGTCGACGCGGACGTCGTCCATATTGATTTCGACATCGACATCGTCGGGCAGTTCCGGCATGACATCGACAGCCGTAAAGGACGTGTGGCGCCGGGCTGCGGCATCGAAAGGCGAAATGCGGACCAGGCGGTGGACGCCTTTTTCCGATTTCAAATAACCATAGGCATATTCCCCTTCGACGCGGAAGGCGGCACTCTTGATGCCCGCTTCATCGCCGGGCTGCATGTCGAGGACTGTCAGCTGGTAGCCATTGCGTTCGGCCCAGCGGGTATACATGCGGATGAGCATCTGTGCCCAGTCCTGGGCTTCTGTACCGCCGGCACCGGCGTGGAAGGTGATGAGGGCGTTGCACTTGTCATATTCGCCGGACAAGAGGAGCCGCACTTCCCGCTTTTCGATATCCTTGAGCAGGTCGTGGTACTGCGTTTCAATGTCTTCGGCAAAGGAGGCGTCGCCGTCTTCCATGGCCATTTCCAAATAATCGCTGAGGTCGTCAGCTTTGCGGACGAGTTCTTCGTGGCCTTCGACTTCCGTCTTGAGAAGCGTCGCTTCCTGGGAAATCTTCTTGGCCTTGTCCGGATCATTCCAGAAGGTCGGATCGCTCATCTGCATATCTAAATCCATGATACGTTCTTTTTTCCGAGGTAAGTTAAAGTGAATCCCCGATTTCTTGTATTCTATGTTTGAGGTCTTCCAGCGGTTTACGCATTTCATCTAACAACACAAGTATCACCATCTTTCATAAAACATAACTATAATAGGATGTTCACATAAATTCGCTCACCATCCGCTATCTGCGGCCTGCGGCCTGCGAACTGCGACCAGCGGCTTTTTCTACCGGCTAGCCGCTGACTGCTGACTAAATATTACTTACGTTCTTCGTCTTTCTTGATGTCTTCGGCGCTGACGGGTTTACTTTCTTCGTGGACTTCATGAGCGCCCTGGAGATGATCTTCGGCCTGCGGTACGGGCTTGCTGTACGTGACCTGGATATGATAGAGGAAGGTGACGACCGTCCGCTTGATGGAGTCGACCATTTCCTCGAACATTTCATAGGCCTCGAATTTGTATTCGACGAGCGGATTCTTCTGGCCGTAAGCCCGCAGGTTGATGCCTTCCTTGAGGGCATCCATGGCGTCGAGGTGGTCCATCCACTTGCTGTCGACGACGCGGAGCATGATGGCCTTTTCCAGTTCCTTCATGGTCGTTTCGCCGATTTCCTGGAGGCGTTCGTCATAGAGGTCGACGGCAATCTGCTTCAATTTATCCTGGACTTCGACACGGCTCAGGTTTTCCAGTTCTTCGACAGTCGTGGCGTTCTTGGGCACGAAATACTGCTGCATCTGGCTCAGGAGGCCGGCGAAATCCCATTCTTCCGGATAGAGCTTTTCGTTAGCATATTTATCCAGGCCTTCGTGGATGATATCGTCGACCATGCCCATGATGGTATCGCGCAGGGAATCGGCCGTGAGGACCTGGCGGCGCTGGCCGTAGAGGACTTCACGCTGCTGGTTCATGACATCGTCATATTCCAGGACGTACTTACGGATTTCAAAGTTATGGCTTTCGACTTTTTTCTGAGCCTTTTCGATGGACCGGGTGATCATCTTGGCCGTAATCGGTTCGTCTTCATCCATGCCCAGTTTATCCATGAACTTGGAAATGTTTTCCGAGCCGAAGATACGCATGAGGTCGTCTTCCAGGGAGAGGAAGAACTGCGTCGTACCGGGGTCGCCCTGACGGCCGGCACGGCCGCGCAGCTGGTTGTCGATACGGCGGCTTTCATGGCGTTCCGTACCAATAATCATCAGGCCGCCCAGTTCGGCGACGCCCGGCCCGAGCTTGATGTCCGTGCCGCGGCCAGCCATGTTGGTGGCAATGGTGACCATGTCCTTCTGACCGGCATTCTTGATGATTTCCGCTTCTTTTTCATGGTACTTGGCGTTGAGCACGTTGTGGACGATATTTTCCTTATCCAGGAGCTGGCTGAGGATTTCCGACTGGTTGATGGACGTCGTGCCGACCAGGATCGGCTGGCCCGTCGCATGGCGTTTCTTGACTTCCCGGACGACGGCGCGGTACTTGGCGTTCTTCGTCTTGTAGATGACATCCGGCAGGTCGCGGCGGATAGCCGGCTTATTAGTCGGGATGACGTAGACGTCGAGCTTGTAAATCTTGTTGAATTCGTCTTCTTCCGTCTTGGCCGTGCCGGTCATGCCGGCCAGCTTGTCGTACATGCGGAAGTAGTTCTGGAAGGTGATCGTAGCCAGGGTCTTGCTTTCACCCTGGACCTTGACGTTTTCCTTGGCTTCAATGGACTGATGCAGGCCATCACTGTAGCGGCGGCCGAACATGAGACGGCCTGTGAATTCATCGACGATGACGATTTCGCCGTTCTTGACGACGTAATCCTTATCGCGGTGCATCATGAAGCGGGCCCGCAGTGCCTGAATGACCAGGTGGTTCAAATCGAGGTGTTCGTTGTCGAACATGTTGCTGATGCCCAGCATCTTTTCGACTTTGGCAACGCCCGAATCAGTCGGTGCGATGGTCTTCTGTTTTTCGTCCATCGTATAGTCGTCCTTGGTGAAGTTCTTGACGATGCCGGCCAGCGTATAATACAGGTCCGTCGATTTTTCACCCGGTCCGGAAATGATGAGCGGTGTCCGCGCTTCGTCGATGAGGATCGAGTCCACTTCGTCGACGATACAATAGTTGAGCGGCCGCTGTACCATCTGGTCTTCGCTGATGACCATGTTATCGCGCAGGTAGTCGAACCCGAATTCGTTGTTCGTCCCATACGTGACGTCGGCGTTATATGCCCGGCGGCGCTGGTCATACGTGAGGTCGTGTACGATGAGGCCGACGGATAAGCCGAGGAACTTATAGATACGGCCCATATCTTCGCTGTCGCGGGTAGCCAGATAGTCATTGACGGTGACGACGTGGACACCCTTGCCCGTCAGGGCATTGAGGTATACCGGCAGCGTCGCGACCAGGGTCTTGCCTTCACCTGTACGCATTTCGGCGATATCCCCGCGGTGAAGGACGATGCCCCCCAGGAGCTGTACGTCGAAATGGCGCATCCCCGTCACGCGGCGCGAAGCTTCGCGGACGACGGCAAAGGCTTCGGGCAGAATGTCGTCCAACGTTTCGCCGTTGGCCAGACGCTTCTTGAACTCGAAGGTCTTTTCCTGCAGTGATGCATCGCTCAGGCCTGCCAATTTCGGTTCCAGGTCATTGATGCGGTGGACAATGGGCCACATCTTCTTTAATTCATGCTCGGTGTTGTTCCCGAGCAGTCTTTGTATCAGTTTATTAAACACCTATCCGAGACCTCCAATTTACACAATTTGCAATCTACTCTGTGATATTATATCAATTATACATTATACCGTGATTGGCTCCTATTTTGCAACCGTTTCACGTAGATTTAGGCAAATAGCGGCTTTTATCAAAGGCTATACAGAAAAACTCCGCTGTCCATAACACTGAACAGCGGAAAAGTTCTACATTGTCTATGCCGAAAAATGCCGGGCATCGCTATTTTCTACACCTAAATATTTTTTCAAGGCATCTTGCAATAAATGGGAATAGTTGACTTTTTCTTTTTTGGCCAACATATCCAGCCATTTGGGAATCGTAACTGTCTTATTCAAGGATTTGTTTAATTTTCTTTCTCGATAAGGTGGCATCCATGCATCAATAACCGCCAATGTCTGATTGGGTTCTAATTTAATATCCTGCACCGGAGTTGGCTCAGGAATTGCTTCCCCATCTTCTTCCATGCCAAATAAATGCAGTTGTAACGCTTCTCTTGCATTTTTGAATGCCTCTTCCATAGTATCTGCACAGGGCAGGCAACCAGGCAAATCCGGGAAAAAAATAGAAATGCCATCACTGTCCACATCAAATACAGCCGGAAATACATAGTTATCTTTCATGCTGCATCCGCTCCTTTACCAAAAATCAAAGTAAGGAAGGCGGCAAGCGTCATGGAAATATGACGCCCGCCTGTTGTTGGATTCGTTGTACCTCCCTTGATGAGTAACTTTTCATATCCAATCCTCCTTACCCTCTTATTATAACACATGTTTTTACACGTGTAAATATGAACTGACCTTTCCCCATATACAATAGCGCATGAATATGCTAAAATGATTTTATTATTTATCCACTACGTGAAAGGGGTTTTATCATTATGATGCAATATGATGTGTCCATATTGACAGCCTTTGCCCTCTACTTACTGGCAATGCTGGCGATTGGCGTCTATTATTCCCGGTCCCAGCAGCGGCTGAGCGACTATATTCTCGGCGGGCGCAGCCTGGGTCCATGGATCACTTCTATGAGTGCCGAAGCATCGGACATGAGCGGCTGGATGCTCATGGGCGTACCGGGCTTCGCTTATTCTACAGGTATCTCCGCAGCCTGGATTGCCATTGGCATCGCCATCGGCACGTACCTCAACTGGCAGTTCGTCTCCCAGCGGCTGCGTAACTATACCGAAGTGGCCAACAACAGCCTGACTATGCCGGACTATTTGAAGAACCGCTTCCACGATGAAAAAAATATCATCCGCATCATCTCGGCTATTTTCATCCTTATATTTTTCCTTATATACACGTCATCGGGCTTCGTCTCCGGCGGCAAGCTCTTTGAATCGGTCTTCGGCATGGACTACTTCTCGGCTCTCCTGCTCAGTGCCGGCGTCGTAGTCGTCTACACCTTCCTGGGCGGCTTCATGGCCGTCTGCTGGACCGACTTCATCCAGGGCTGCATGATGTTCCTGGCCATCGTCCTGGTCCCCCTGGTCGGCATGATCGCCTTTGGCGGCTGTGACGCCGTCATGACTCGATTGGCTACGACGGCACCGAATCTGCTGGAAATGGCTCCGGACACGTCGACGACAGGCATCATCGGCATCATCTCCGCCCTGGCCTGGGGCATCGGCTACTTCGGCCAGCCGCACATCCTGGTCCGCTTCATGGCCATCGGCGATCCGACGGAACTGAAGAAATCGAAACACATCGCCATGACCTGGGTCGTCATCTCCCTGGCCGCTGCCGTCCTGGTCGGTCTGGTCGGCAAAGTCATCCTCCCGACGCCTTTAGTCGGCGCCGATTCGGAAAAAGTCTTCCTGGTCATGAGCCGTCAGCTCTTCCCGCCTTTTGCTTCGGGCCTCATCTTATCGGCCGTCCTGGCAGCCATCATGAGTACGGCCTCGTCACAGCTGCTGGTCACGGCCTCGGCCATTTCCAAGGACTTTTATCATACCTTCGTCCGCAAGAATGCCAGCGATAAAGAATTAATCTACGTCAGCCGCCTGACGGTCCTCGTCGTCGCCGCCTGCGCCATCGTCCTGGCCCTCAACCCGAACAGCTACATCCTGACCATGGTTTCCTACGCCTGGGCTGGCTTCGGTGCCGCCTTCGGCCCGACCATCCTCTTGTCCCTGTACTGGAAGAACATGACCAAGAACGGCGCCCTGGCTGGCATCATCGTCGGCGGCCTGACCGTCCTCATCTGGAAACAGTTCGCCTGGTTCGGCCTCTATGAAATCGTACCGGGCTTCCTCTTCTCGCTCATCGCCATCTACATCGTCAGCAAACTCGATGGCGGACCGAGCCAGGAAATCCAGGACGAATTCGAACAAGCCATCCACCATACACCCAAAATCAGCGTCCTCCATAATGAGGATACGTAGGGGACGCCCCAAGCCTTTCCAGCCCGTCAGGTGCTGATCAACGAGAAGCGCAGGACGGTTGCTGGAACGGACAGCTGTGGCTGGGCGTCCCGCAGGTCGCAGGTCGCAGGTCGCAGGCTGCAGGTCGCAGGTCGCACGAAGGCTTCTGCCGTCATGCTAGATCCCTCACACTTAAAAGTTTTTCGTTCGTAGTTCATCGTTCATCGTGATGGATTTATATTTTTAATCCCATACGACAAACGATGAACGACCTACGATGAACGTAAAAAGAGGCCGCCTTATTGCCTCTCCTGCAAACTTAATATTCAAAAAAAGCTGCCGCATTATGCATTTCTGCGTAATGCGGCAGCTTTTTTTCAACCTCTCAGTCAGCTATGTTGACAGCTCTCCTATCAAGGCGGGCCGCCCTTTGGGACGGCCCCTACAAATTTTAATATTCCGGTTCGATGAGGCCGTATTTCCCGTGTTTCCGTTTATAGACGACGTTGATCGTGTCGGTCTTGGAGTTGAGGAAGACGAAGAAGTCGTGGCCTACGAGGTTCATCTGCAAGATAGCTTCTTCGACGTCCATCGGACGAGCGGCGAATTTCTTGACGCGGGCGACTTCGAAGTTTTCTTCCGGTACAGCCGGGCCTTCGACGAGAGCGTCATTGAAAGCGCCTTTCTTCATGCGGCGGGCGATTTTTGTTTTATATTTATGAATCTGGCGGACCAGTTTATCATAGACTAAATCGATAGCAGCATACATATCATCATTGGCTTCGACGCCACGAAGGACGACGCCGTCGACTTTCAACGTGATTTCAGCGATTTTCCGATCTTTTTCTACAGAAAGCAGGGCCTGGACATTGACTTCGTTATCAAAGTATTTCGTGACTTTCTTTTCCTGTTTTTCAACGTGATCTTTCAGAGCCGGTGTAATTTCTAAATTTTTACCTCTAACGATGGTTGCCATAAAACATCCCTTCCTTTCGTGGGGAGATCCTGTCTAAAGAATGTATGGCTTTCATTCCTTGTGGTCTCTTCCCTTATATGTATAGTATTCAACACAGGGATGTAAATTCCTTCTAAGAAAATGAAAAATTTCAAATTTTTTTTGGAAAATCACATTTTTGGCACTGCGTCATGGGATGATCTGTCTCTTCTTTGTAAAAGGCACCGGACCAATGACAGATAGATTGCAGGATCGGCACGACAGATTTCCCTTTTTCTGTCAGGCTGTATTCGACCCGCGGCGGCACTTCATCGTAGGACTTGCGGATGATCAGGCCATCATGGATGAGCTGCTTGAGCGTCGTCGCCAGGACCGCATCGGTAATATTGTACATCTCATGGCGGAGTTCACTGTAGCGCAGGACATCGCAAGCCGCCAGGACGCAGATGATCCGCGATTTCCATTTGCCGCCAAAGAGCTCCAGACCATATTCCAGCGGACAACGGATATCCTCTTCCAGTTTTTTCTTATACATCCTTCTCTCCTCCCCTTTCTTGCATCTTATCCCTTATACTGCTGATTTGCAAGGTCATTTCAACAAATCGCATCCACGAAAAAGGGCTGCGCATGATGTCCGATTCCCATGTAGCAGCCCTTTCTTCATAACCTCATTGCCGATTAACCGCAGATGACTTTCTTATTATCGGCACCCGGTGTCGTAACGATGATGCGTTCCGGCGTAATGACCAAAGCGCCTTTAGCCGTAGCAGCGCCCTTGAACATATCTTCGACGATTTTCTTGAACGTATCGACGACAGGCCCTTCAGTAACATAAGCAGCCTTGCCTTTAATCTGATAGCCTTCCAATTTCTGTGCATCATAAGCCGAAATAGCAATCTTGCCGTCATTGGCCTTCAAATTGTCCAACGTCGTCTGCAAGAATACGTCGCCGACGACGAGCTTGCCATCATCAGTGATATCCTTAAAAGCGACAGGAACGACATTCGGTTCTCCATTGGCACAGGTAGCCAAATCCCACATACAATTCTTCAAAATATTCTTTACAGCTTCATTCATCATAATCTCTCCCAACAAAAGATAATCTAACACTAAGCCATGGCTTTCTATCGACACACTTAGTATATGAAAATTACACCTTTTTTGGAAGATATAAAGAAATTAATGAGTGACTCATAAATTTGTGAGTGAAAAGCAGTGGCTCGTGTTTCGTGGTTCGTGGCTAGCAGAACAGGTGCCTGACGGCCCCGCCGGTCGCAGGCCGCAGTTCGCAGGCCGTGTTGGAATCAAATGCCGCTACGCGGCGACAGACTCAAAGTACCGACATCGCCTCGTGGAAAAGCCGTGGCTCGTGGTTCGTGGCTCGTGGCTCGTAAAAACCCGCT
>CABMPA010000020.1 GCA_902388315.1 uncultured Megasphaera sp.
GCGAAGTCAAGAAGCTCCTGCCCTTCGGCGCTATCCTGGCCATCGATCCGGAATTACAGGGTCTGCTCCACATTTCCGAATTGACGGAAAAACGCGGCGTCGCTGTTAAAGACCTGGTCGACATCGGCGATGTCATGAACGTTAAGATCATCGGCATCGACACGGATAAGAAAAAGATTTCTCTCAGTGTCCTGGCCATTCAGAAAGATGAAGAAGAACAGGAAGTTCGCAACTATCTCGATAACCAGGATAAAGAAGAAGAAAACAACTAAGGTTTCACAAAAAGGGGATAGCCGGGCTGTACCGGTTATCCTTTTTTCGTCTATAGAAAGGATTTTGCCATGTATAAACCCTTAGTCGCTGTCGTCGGTCGTCCGAACGTCGGCAAGTCGACGCTCTTCAATGCCATCGTCAAGAAGCGCATTTCCATCGTCGAAGACATTCCCGGCGTCACGCGCGATCGCATTTACTTTGATGCCGAATGGCTCGGTCAGGAATTTACTATGATCGATACGGGCGGTATCGAATTCGTCGATTCGGATAACCATATCTTTACCAGTATGCGCTACCAGGCAGAACTGGCCATCCGCGAAGCCGACGTCATCCTCTATGTCGTCGACGGCAAAGTCGGCGTCCAGCCCCAGGATGAAGAAATTGCCCACATCCTCCGCTCGTGCGGCAAACCGGTCATCCTCGTCGTCAACAAGATCGACAGCGTCGAACAAGAAATGAACATCTACGAATTTTATAGCCTCGGCTTAGGCGACCCGATTGGCGTATCGGCGGTCAACCTGATGAACCTGGGCGACCTCCTCGATGAGGTCCTGAAGTACATCAAGAAAGTCCCGACTGTCGACGATAATGATGAAGCCATTCACATCGCCCTCGTCGGTCGGCCGAATGTCGGCAAGTCGTCCCTGACCAATGCCCTCCTGGGGCAGGAACGGGTCATCGTCAGCAACGTCCCCGGGACGACGCGCGATTCCATTGATACCCATTGGTCCTATGAAGGGACGGATTTCGTCCTTATCGATACAGCCGGCATGCGCCGCAAAGCCAAGATCGACCTGCCTGTCGAACGCTACAGTGTCGTCCGGGCCCTGCGCGCCGTCGACCGGTCGGACATCGCCGTCCTGGTCATCGATGCGACGGAAGGCGTGACCGAACAGGACACGAAGATCGCAGGCTACGTCCATGAAGCGGGCAAAGGCTGCATCATCGTCGTCAACAAATGGGACCTCATCGAAAAGGATAGTAAGACGAGCCATAAATTTGAAGAAGATATCCGCCGTGAACTGGCATTCCTCCAGTATGCGCCGATTCTTTTCGCTTCAGCCCTGACCAAGCAGCGCATTAACCGCCTGGCCGATATGGTCAAGTTCGTATCGGAACAGCAGCACATGCGCGTATCGACGAGCGTCCTCAATGAACTCATCGAAGATGCGCAGCTGACCAATCCGCCGCCGGCTAAGGGCGGCAAGCTGCTCAAGATTTACTACATGACCCAGGCTTCGGTACAGCCGCCGACGTTCATCCTTTTCGTCAATGAACCACAGCTCATGCATTTCTCGTACCTGCGCTTTTTGGAAAACCGCCTGCGCGAAACCTTCGGTTTTGAAGGGACGCCGATCCGGCTCATCCTGCGCGGGAAGAAGGACGGTGAAAGCTTATGATGCTCGGTATCCTCTGCCTGGTGCTGGCCTATATTGCCGGGTCATTCCCGAGCGGCCTGGTCATCGGCAAGACCTTGTATCATACGGACCTCAGGGAATACGGCAGCCATAACACGGGGGCGACCAATGCCTATCGCGTCTTCGGTGCTGTCGGCGGCCTGCTGGTCCTCATCTGTGATGTCGCCAAGGGGATGCTCGGTGTCTACCTCGGCCAGGTCGCCAGCCAGATGGGGCTTGGCAGTGCGGACACGCAGATTTACTTCATGATCGCCGGCGGCCTGCTGGCCATCATAGGCCATTCGTGCTCGATTTTCCTCAAGTTCAAAGGCGGCAAAGGCGTCGCCACCGGCCTGGGCATCATCTTGTTCCTGGCTCCGTGGGAAACGCTCATCGTCTTCGGTGTCTGGGCTGTCATCGTTGCCCTGACGCGTATCGTCTCGCTCGGTTCCATCGTAGCGGCTATCCTGGTTCCTATTACGATGTACTTTTTCAATGAACCTTTGCCGCTGACGATTTTCGGCCTGCTGGCCGCCCTGCTGGTCGTCGTGCGCCACAAAGATAATATCATCCGCCTCCTGCACGGCAAGGAACTGAAGGTCGAACGAATTAAGAAAAAATAGATTGATATGTACTAAAAAACGTGTATAATTAACTATGTACGAGCAGGTGATCCTATGAGAATCATATCTGGCAGTGCCAGAGGGCGTGTCCTGAAGTCCCCGAAGGGGATGCTGACCCGGCCGACACTGGACCGTACACGGGAAAGTCTCTTCAATATTCTCGAAAACAGCGGCGGCCTGCGCGGTGCTGCTGTCCTCGATATCTTTGCCGGTACGGGTGCCTTGGGGTTGGAAGCGCTGAGCCGTGGTGCGGCATCGGCCGTCTTCATCGACCACTACACGCAGCAGCTCATCCGTCAGAATGCAGCCCTTTGCGGCTTTGCAGACTGCGTCGAAGTGCTGCGCCTCCATTCGGCGAAAGCCCTGGCACGGCTGCAGGGACGTAAATTTGATTACATCTTTGCGGACCCGCCGTATAATAAAAATTTGGTGAACAATACAATCGCTTTGATAGGTGAATACGATTTGCTGGCTCCGGGAGGATTGATTCTGATGGAATACAGCCGGAACGAAGGTATAACGGAGAGCCCATTGTATGAGGTCATCAGAGAAAAATCCTATGGGAAAGACACGCGGATTGCCTTTATCCGCCGTCGTCAGGAAGGAGTCTAAAAAAGTGCGAATCGGTATTTGTCCCGGCAGTTTTGATCCTGTCACCAATGGACACATTGACATTTTTGAACGGGGGAGTCAGCTTGTCGATAAGCTCATCGTCGCTGTCTTTGAGAATCCGTCGAAGAAGCCCTTGTTCTCGATGGCAGAACGGGAAGAGATGTTGCGGGAAACGACGAAACACATTCCCAACATCGAAGTCGTCAGCTTTCATGGTCTGCTCAATGAGTATGCTATGGAACACGGTGCGACTATCATTATCCGTGGCCTCCGTGCTCTGAGCGATTTTGAATACGAATTCCAGCGGGCCCTGCTCATGAAGAAGGTAGAACCGCGTATCGAAACGGTATTCATCATGACGAGTACCCAGTATTCATACATCAGCTCGACGGGCATCCGTGAACTGGCCTGCTTTGGTGGCAAGCTCGATGATATGGTCCCCGCTTATGTGGAACAGAAACTGAAAGAAAAGTTTGCAGACAAGTACAATGCTTAGGAGTGGAGAATACATGAATTCGGATAAACTGTTAGAAGATTTGGAAAGCTTGGTAATGAACGCATCGAAGATGCCCTTTACTAATAAGAAGATGGTCGAAGAAGAAGAAATCCTTCAGATCATCGACGATTTGAAAGAATCCATGCCGGCCGAATTGGAACAGGCTAAGAAAGTCTTGTCCGAAAAAGATAAGATCATTTCCGATGCCCAGCATCATGCTGAAAGCATGGTCGCCCAGGCCAAGGATTATATTGCCAAATTGACAGAAGAAAGCGAACTGGTACGGCAGGCTCAGGAACATGCCAACCAGATCATCCAGAACGCCAACGATTCGTCGGAACAGCTGAAGAACAGCTCCATTACCTATGCCGGCGATGTCCTCAAATACGTTGAATCGACATTGGAAAAGACCTTGTCCAGTATCCAGCAGAACCGCGAAAGCCTGCTTAAGAACAACGGACACCAGGATGACAAGCCGGATCAGCAGTAATCATGGCTTATACGAGAGGGACTGTCGCATGAAAGTTTTAACTATCATGCGAGGTCCCTTTTTTTATCCGCATGGCGGGTAGATAGGAGGAACTATGAACGAAATTACGTCCCGCGATAACCAGTGGGTCAAGATGGCCTGTTCCCTGAAGCAGAAGAAAGGCCGCCAGGCTCATCAGCGTGTCTTTGTCGAAGGCCTGCGGGTCATTGCCGACGCAGCGGCTATGAAGATTCCCAACGCCATCTGCTTCGTCTCGGAAAAAGGGCGATCCCTGGATGGCTTTGAAGCGCTCTATACCCAAGGTATGGAATTAGGCTGGACTTTTTATGCCGTCACAGACAGCGTCTATGACAAACTGAAAGATACCAGGACCCCGCAGGGACTGGCGGCTATGCTGCCTTTCTTTGCCTATACTTTTGACAGCCTGCCGGCCATTGCGCCGGAAAAGGCCGTCCTCTATCTGCGCTCCATCCAGGACCCGGGGAATCTGGGGACCATCTTGCGCACGGCTGCCGCCGCCAACGCCGGTGCCGTCCTGCTCAGCGAGGGCAGCGTCGACGTCTACAACGACAAGACCATCCGCAGTGCCATGGGGGCCATCTTCAAGGTCCCCGTCGTTCAGGATGTAACCGATGAACAGCTGGACCAGTTCTGTGCTGATGAGGACCGCCAGGTCTACGGGACGGCTCCGGAAGGGACTGTCTCCTATGTCGACGCCGACTACAGCCAGCCCGTCATCCTGGCTTTCGGCAACGAAGGCAACGGTCTGCCCGGTCCTTTCCTGGACTGCTGTGATGACGTACTGACCATCCCCATGCGTCCTGATACGGAATCGCTGAACCTGTCCATGTCGGTTGGCATCGTCTTATATAAGGCATGGGAAAAAAATGGCTTTAAGGAGTAATTATGGAAGAAAATAAGGAAACCCTCGATCTGGGTTTTGCAAAACTGGATTTACAGCGTCAGCAGCGCTGCGGCTTCCCGGAAGTCGTCTACTGTGCCGGCAAGACCATCGACCAGTCGGTGCAGATCCTGGACATACTCATGGAAAAGTATGACAACGTCATCGGTACGCGGGCCGATAAGGCCGTCTACGATGCCCTGGCCGGACGCCATCCGGCTGCCCAGTATGACGAACTGGCCCGCATGGTCTATCAGCATAAGGACAAGACCGTCGTCAATGGCGACCGCCTCATTTCGGTCATCACAGCCGGGACGAGCGATATCCCCATTGCCGAAGAAGCAGCCTTGACGGCGGAAATCATGGGCAATCGCGTCGAACGCATTTATGACGTCGGCGTCGCCGGCATCCACCGCCTCCTGGCCCGCGTCGACGATATCCGCCAGGCCAACGTCAACATCGTCGTCGCCGGTATGGAAGGGGCCCTGGCCAGCGTCGTCGGCGGCCTTGTCGACAAACCGGTCATCGCCGTGCCGACCAGCATCGGCTATGGGGCTAATTTCCATGGCTTGTCGGCTCTGCTGGCGATGCTCAACAGCTGTGCTGCCGGCGTATCCGTCGTTAATATCGACAACGGCTTTGGCGCCGGCCGCCTGGCCGATACTCTGAATCGATTGAGGTGAGATGATGGAAACGTTATGGCAGTTGGAAGCGAATATCGACGATATGAATCCGCAGAACATGGAATATGTCTTTTCCCTCATCCTGGACCAGGGGGCCAATGATGTCTGGGCCATGCCGATGATGATGAAGAAAGGGCGCATGGCTTCCATGCTCTGCGTCTTGTGCCGGCAGGAACTCATCGATACCCTCATCGGCGTCATCGTCGAGGAGACGACGTCCATTGGCGTCCGCTTTTTTCCCGTCACCCGCCTGGCCTGTGACCGGATGATTACGACAGTCCGCGTCGACGGCCGCGACCTGCACTGCAAGGTCTGCCGCTATGGCGGCCAGGTCGTCAACATCTCCGCTGAATACGATGATTGCCGGGCTGCTGCTGCTGAGACCGGAACGCCTTTGAAGGATTGGCAGCGTAAGGTGAAGGAAGCGGCGTATCGTCAATTTGCGGAATAGAATGGGCAAGGGATATTGTCAAAATACGATTGTCCATGTATAATAGTCATTAAGCTCATTATGTAGTACGTCCTGAAAGGACGGGGAGTTTGAAAGATGAATAGAGTCATCATTAATGCCGATGATTTCGGCATCCATACAGAAGTCAATCAGGCGGTCATCGAAGCTTGTGACCAGGGGGTCCTGACCAGCACATCCCTGCTGGCCAACGGTCCGGCCTTTGACGAAGCTGTCGCCCTGGCCCGGAAGTGTCCGGCCTTGGGCGTTGGTATCCATCTCAGTCTGGTCGGGTCCCTGCCGACGATCCTGTCAGCCAAGGAAGTGCCGACCCTGGTCCAGGGAGATGGACTGCTGCCGGAAAGTTATACGGAAGTCATCAAGCGGGCCTGCCAGGGCGGCCTCGATTACGGTCAGGTCTATCGGGAACTCGATGCCCAGATGGAAAAAATCATGGCGACAGGCCTTCCTGTCGATCACCTGGACAGCCATCAGCACCTGCACGTCCTGCCGCAGGTTTGGTCCATCGTCCAGTCGCTGATGATGAAATACGGTATCCATCGCCTGCGCATCCCCAGGGAAGCTTATTCGTATAAAGTCTTGTCGGCCAATCCCGTGCGCATTGCCGGCCGCGACGGCCTGACTTATCTGTCCAAGAAGGCCATGGCTTCGGTCCGGCGCCTGCATTTCACGACAACAGATTTTTTCTGGGGCATGGTCGACGGTGGCCATATGACAGAAAGCAATCTGCACTATCTCATCGACAGACTGCCTTTTGGGACTCATGAAATCATGATGCATCCAGGACGCAGTACGGCCGTCCTCAGCCAGTCCTTCTCCTGGGGCTATCATTGGCAGGATGAATTCCAGGCCCTGTTGTCGCCGGAAATCCGTCGGCAGCTGGAGGCCAAACAGATTGAACTCATTACTTACGGTGACCTGCCGTAAGGATTGGAGGTCTTACCTTTGCATATTTTAGTTACCGGCGGGGCCGGTTTCATCGGGTCCCACCTCGTCGATGCCTTGCTGGAAGCCGGCCACGATGTGACCGTCTTCGATAACCTGAGTACGGGCTGCCGGGATCAGGTACCGGCGCAGGCTCGCTTCATCGAAGGCGATATCCGCGATGAAGCGGCGCTGCAGACCCTCTTTGAAGAAGGCCGCTTCGACATCGTTTTCCATGAAGCGGCTCAGACCCAGGTATCCTATTCCCTGGCCCATCCCAAGGAAGATGCAGCCCTCAATGTCATCGGCCTGATCAACGTCCTGGAACAGTGCCGCCGCCAGGGTGTACAGAAATTCATCTATTCGTCGTCGGCGGCCGTCTATGGCGATAATCCCAAAGTGCCCCTGAGCGAATGGGAACCGCTGGCGCCGGCATCTTTCTACGGGCTGACCAAAGTAACCGCCGAAAAATATATCCAGCTCTATGGCGAACTTTTCGGACTTCCCTATGCCATCCTGCGCTATGCCAACGTATACGGTGAACGCCAGGGCAACGGCGGGGAAGGCGGCGTCGTCGGCCTCTTTGCCAGGGCTCTGGCCCGCGGCGAAGACTTGACGATTTTCGGTGATGGCGAACAGTCCCGCGACTTCGTCTATGTCAAGGACGTGGCCCGTGCCAATATCGCCGCTATGGACGGCGGCGTGCCGTCAGGGATTTATAACATCAGCACGCAGATCGAGACGACCATCAACGCGCTGAAAGAAATCCTCTTGTATTTCTCTCATGCCGGTGTGGCCGTTTCCTATGGAGATGCCCGGAAAGGCGATATTTTCCGTTCGTCCCTGGCCAATGGCAAGGCCATCGAAATGCTCCGCTGGCGGCCGAAGATGAAACTCATGCCAGGGCTCATGGCGACGTATCAATATTTTCTTGAAAAGGAGGAAACCGAGTGAAAGAAGACAGCAATCATAAATTTTACCTGGTCCGCGAAGACATTTTGCCCGAAGCGATCAAGAAGACCATCAAGGTCAAAGAAATCCTCAAACATCATCAGACGCGCACTATCAATGAAGCCGTCCGCATGATGGATTTGAGCCGCAGTGCGTACTATAAATACAAGGATTATGTCTTTCCCTTTTACGATGTTACGCAGGGAAAAATCGTCACCCTGTCGGTCATGATCTTCGACCGGCCTGGGGAATTGTCACAAGTGCTCAACACGGTCGCTGCCAATAACGGCAGTATCCTGACCATCAACCAGGGGATTCCCTTGCAGGGAATGGCTGATGTCAGCTTGTCCATTGAAACCAAGGATATGACCGTTCCTGTCGATGAATTGATCAAAACGTTGGAAAAGCTGTCCGGTGTCAGCAAAGTAGATATTATCGGACAAGCGTAAGATAAAAAGGGGGAGTAGGCTCATGAAAAATGTTTCCATTGCCTTGTTAGGCTGCGGTACGGTCGGTAAAGGGGTTGTCGACTTACTGGCCATGAACGGTCCGCTCATTGAAGAACAGCTCGATACGAAAATTACGATCAAGCGGGTCCTCATCCGCGATTTGAATAAGTATGAAAAGATGGAAGACTTACCCGCTTCCATTCAGCTCACGACGGATTTCAACGACATCATCAACGACGATGAAATCGAAATCGTCGTCGAAGTCATGGGCAGTGCCGATTTTGCCAAGGATTGCATCGAACAGTGCTTCCTGCGCGGCAAGAGCGTCATCAGCGCCAATAAGGACCTCATCGCCGATTATGGCATCCCGCTGCTGAAATTATCGCAGCAGCATGACGTAGACTTCCAGTTCGAAGCCAGCGTCGCCGGCGGTATCCCTATCGTCCGCCCCATGTATTCGTCGCTCAACAGCAACCGCATCGAAGAAATCATCGGCATCATGAACGGCACGACGAACTTCATCTTGTCGAACATGACAGCTCATGGCTCGTCATATGAAGATGTCCTCAAAGAAGCCCAGGAAAAGGGCTATGCCGAAGCAGACCCGACGAACGATGTCAGCGGCTACGATGCAGCCCGCAAGATCGCCATTCTGGCAACGCTGGGCTTCCATTCGGCTGTGACTTTCAACGACGTCCATGTCGAAGGCATTGAAAACATTACCAAAGAAGATATTGAACACGCCACGGAAATGGGCTATGTCATCAAGCTCCTGGCCATTGCCCGTCAGGATGAAGACGGTATTTCCCTCAACGTACACCCGTCCTTTATCCGCAAAGGCCATCCGCTGGCCAACGTCGACGGTGCGTACAATGCCGTCTGCGTCCGCGGCAACTGTGTCGGCGACGTCATGTTTTACGGTCAGGGCGCCGGCTCTCTGCCGACAGCCAGTGCCGTCGTCAGCGACGTCATGAACGTCATCCTGCACCGCAATCTGAAGATGACCGGCAAGCGGGATTACGTATGGCACGAAGCCAAGCTCAAACCGCAGGCCGACATCTGCTCGCCCTACTACATCCGTATGATCGTCAACAATGCGCCTGGCGTCCTGGCAGCCGTATCCAAGGTCCTGGCAGAAAACAATATCAGTATCCGCTCCCTCATCCAGAAGGATGAAACGGCAGAAATCGCTGAAATCGTCATCCTCATCGACAAATCGGCAGCCGGTCTGGTCCAGGCTTCGCTCAAGAAAATCGAAGACTTGTCGTGCGTTCGCAAGATTGCGAATGCCATTCGTGTAATCGAGGTGTAAGAAATGACAAAAACGCTGCACGCACAGATCCCGGCCACGTCGGCTAACGTCGGCTCCGGCTTTGATGCCGTCGGGATTGCGCTGACTTTGTACAATGACATTTATTTTACGGAAGAACCGGATAAGGACACGATTACCGTTGAAATCGAAGGCCTCGGGGCCAGCACCCTGCCTCACGACTTCAATGACAATATGGTCGGCCAGGCCATGAAGGCCGTGGCCATCAAGAACCGCCAGCCTTTGCCCAAGGGCGGCACGCTTCGCCTGGTCAACGCCATTCCGCCGTCCCGCGGTCTGGGCAGCAGCTCGGCAGCCCTCGTCGGCGGCATCCTCATCGGCAATGCCCTGACGGGCAACAAGATGACCCGCGAAGATATGCTGACCCTGGCTACGGTCCTCGAAGGCCATCCCGATAACGTGGCTCCGGCTATTTACGGCGGCCTGTCCGTTTCCATCATGGCCGATGGCAAGACCCTGACCAATTCCATCCCCATCGACGATGACTTGTCTTTCATTACGGTCAGCCCTGAAGTTGAAGTTTCGACAGAAGAAGCCCGCAAGGCCCTGCCCAAGACTATTGACTACCAGAGTGCCGTCTTCAACGTCAGCCGCGTCAGCTTCCTCGTTTCCTCGCTGTTTACCAAGCAGTATGACCGCATCACCTACGGCCTGCAGGATAGACTGCACGTGCCCTACCGCCTGCGCCTCATCCCCAGCGGTGACCGGGTCCTGAAGAAGGCCGTCGAAGCCGGGGCTTTGGGGGCAACCATCAGCGGTTCCGGTTCGACGCTCATCGCCTTTGCAACGGATCGGGAAGTACAGATCATGGACGCTATGATCAACTGCTTCAATGACCACGGCATCGCTGCTACCGGTCATATTTTGAAGTGCAGCAACGAAGGAGCGAAACTCGTCGAATGATACAAGACATTGGAAATCATACGTACCATGTCGAATACCACCCTGTGCCATTGGCGCAGGATGGTATTCTTCTGTCTTATCAGGGGCGCAAGGTCCTGGTCCGGATTACTGGGGAAAAGGAATTTACCTACCCTGTCTATGCCGACTATGCGGATGTGGATAAAGAACAGTTCCGCTGGCTCTTTGCCGAAGACCGGGCCCAGTTCTACCTGGCGAAGGAAGCCCTGCCGGAACGGGACGGCTTTGCTTATGTATCTATCAATTTCATGCGCGCTGCCCGCCCGCGTTATCTGGCCTTTGCCGGCATTGCCGGCTTGTCCCTGCACAACTGGTACAGCAACCACATCTTTTGCGGCCATTGCGGCCGTCCCATGGAACACAGCGAGAAGGAACGCATGGTACACTGCGGCCATTGCCATACCATGATTTATCCGCGCATCTGCCCGGCCGTCATCGTCGCTGTCCGCCACGGCGACAAGCTCCTGGTCTCGAAATATGCCGGACGGGAATATAAGAATATCGCCTTGCTGGCCGGCTTTGCCGAAGTCGGCGAGACGATTGAAGAAACGGTTCACCGGGAAGTCATGGAAGAAGTAGGCATCAAAGTCAAGAACCTGCAATTCTATAAGAGCCAGCCCTGGTGCTTCACCGATACGCTGCTCTTTGGTTTCTTCTGCGACCTCGACGGTGACGATACCTTGAAAGTCGACCACGGCGAACTGGCCACGGCCGGCTGGATCGACCGCAAGGATATCCCGGAAGATACGGAAAAAGCCAGCCTGACCATGGAAATGATGACCCTGTTCAAGCAGGGACGCTATTGATTTTACGCGGAGTACCTTGACAGGCCTAGGCAAACTTGCTACAATGTTTATCACATAAAGGCGATGAGCGGAAGAAGCTTTACTTCTTTTTGTCAGCGAGATGCCAGGAATGGTGCGAGGGCATCCAAAAAGGGTAGGGCGCGTCACCCGGGAGCCGGCAGGAGGAAAGGCCTGCCCGTGCAGCAGACGTTACCTGTGCCATGAAGCGGTCGCGCAAGCGGCAATTTAGGTGGTACCGCGGAAGATTCAGCATTCTTTCGTCCTAAGGAATACCCTTAGGCGAGGGAATGCTCTTTTTTGTTTTGGAGGGAAAATACAGATGAAATGGAATAAGGAACAGTTAGGCGCTTATGCACCGAACGATATGGAAATGTCCTGGTATGATTATTGGGAAAAGAATGGTTACTTCCATCAGGATCCGGATTCGAGCAAGGAACCGTTCAGCATCGTCATGCCGCCGCCGAACGTCACGGGTCAGCTCCACATGGGCCATGCCCTGGACAATACCCTGCAGGATATCCTCGTCCGCTTCAAACGCATGGAAGGTTATAACGTCGCCTGGATTCCCGGTACGGACCACGCCGGTATCGCAACCCAGGTAAAGGTCGAACAGCAGCTGGCCAAAGAAGAAGGCAAGACCCGCTACGATATCGGCCGTGAAGAATTCCTGAAACGCGTCTGGGCCTGGAAGGAACAGTACGGCAGCCGTATCGAAAAACAGGTCCGCCGTCTCGGTTCTTCCTGTGACTGGAGCCGCAAGCGCTTCACTATGGACGATACCTGTGCCCGCGCTGTCCGCGAAGTCTTCGTCACGCTCTATGAAAAAGGCCTCATCTATCAGGGCCAGCGCATTACCAACTGGTGCCCGCACTGCCATACGGCTTTGTCCGATATCGAAGTCGATCATTCCGATGTCCAGGGCCATCTCTGGTATGTCAAATACCCCGTCGTCGGCGAAGATGATTACATCATGATCGCTACGACCCGTCCGGAAACCATCATGGGTGATACGGCTGTCGCCGTCAACCCCAACGATGACCGCATGAAGAAATATATCGGCAAGAAAGTCGTCGTCCCCCTCGTCGACCGCGAAGTTGAAGTCATCGCCGATGACTACGTTGATATCGGCTTTGGTACTGGCGCCGTCAAGATTACGCCGGCTCACGACCCGAACGACTTTGAAATGGGCCAGCGCCACAACCTGGAATCCATCATGATCATGAACCTCGACGGCACGATGAATGAAAAAGCCGGTGCTAAATACAACGGCATGACCCGGGAAGACTGCCGGAAAGCCGTCGTTGCCGACCTGAAAGAATTGGGGTTACTCGACCACATCGAAGAACTGACTCACGCCGTCGGCCATTGCTCGCGCTGCAAGACGACAGTCGAACCGTTCGTCACCAAGCAGTGGTTCGTCAAGATGAAACCCTTGACCGAAGCGGCTCTCAAGGCCGTCGAAGATGGCAAGACGAAGTTCATCCCTGACCGTTTCGTCAAAACCTATAATCACTGGCTGGAAGACGTCCACGACTGGTGCATCAGCCGTCAGCTCTGGTGGGGCCATCAGATTCCTGTCTGGTACTGCGATGACTGCGGCAAGTCTTCCGTCAGCCGGGAAGACATCACGGAATGTCAGCACTGCCACAGCAAAAACATCCACCGCGACCCGGACGTCCTCGATACGTGGTTCAGCTCAGCTCTCTGGCCGTTCTCGACCATGGGCTGGCCCGATAAGACGCCGGATATCCAGCAGTTCTTCCCGACCAGCGTCCTGGTCACGGGCTATGACATCATCTTCTTCTGGGTTGCCCGCATGATGTTCATGACCTGCGAATTCATGAAGGACATCCCCTTCAAGAACGTCTTCATCCACGGCCTGGTCCGTGACAGCCAGGGCCGCAAGATGAGTAAATCCCTGGGCAATGGCATCGATCCCCTCGGTGTCTGCGAACAGTACGGCGCCGACGCCCTGCGTTTCACCCTGGTCACGGGCAATACGCCGGGCAACGACATGCGCTTCTACATGGAACGCGTCGAAGCCAACCGCAACTTTGCCAATAAGATCTGGAACGCTTCCAAATTCGTCATCATGAACCTCGGCGATTTCGACGAAACCTTCGTTCCCGAAGACAAAGACCTGACCCTGGCCGACCGCTGGATCCTCACATCCTTCAATGAAACGGTCGCCAAAGTCACGGAAGACCTCGATAAATTTGAACTCGGTGACGCTGCCGATGCCGTTTACAATTTCATCTGGAACTCCTACTGCGACTGGTACATCGAACTGGCTAAGAAACGTCTTTACCAGGCCGAAAGCGAACGGGATAAGCACACCGTCCAGTACGTCCTGGTCTATGTCCTGACACACACCCTGGAAATGCTCCATCCCTTCATGCCGTTCGTTACGGAACACCTCTGGCAGCACCTGCCGCACGAAGGCGAAAGCATCATCGTCGCTCCCTGGCCGAAGACGCAGGATAAATGGAACTTCCCGGCTGATGCCGCTACCATGAATACTATGATGGAAGCTATCAAGGGCATCCGTAACCTCCGCGCCGAATCGAACGTCCCCATGGGCAAGAAGGCTCCGGTCATCCTGGCTCCGGCTACGGAAGACATGGCTCAGACCCTGAAGACCTACGAAGATTACTTCCATACCCTGGCCTTTGCCGATAAAGTAACCCTCCTGGCTGCTGGCGATGCCAAACCGGAAAATGCCGTCGTCGCCGTCGTTCCGGGCATTGAAGTCTACTTACAGCTCAAAGACCTCATCGACGTCGAAAAAGAAACGGCCCGCGTCCAGAAGGAACAGGAAAAACTCCAGAAGGAAATCGCCCGCCTCGACAAGAAGTTGTCCAACCAGGGCTTCCTCTCGAAGGCACCGGCTGCTGTCGTCGAAAAGGAAAAAGGCAAACTCGCCGATTATCAGGAAAAAATGGCTGCTTTGACCAAGCGCATGGAAGATTTGGCCAAACTCTAAGGGGCAGCTATGACCTACGAACAAGCAATCGACTACCTGGAATCCGCCAATGTCTTTGGCATCCAGCTGGGGCTCGGCCGTATCCAGGCCTTACTGGAACGGCTGGGCAATCCCCAGAACAACTATAAGACCATCCACGTCACCGGTACCAACGGCAAGGGTTCGGTGACGGCCATGATCGCCTCGGTCCTGACCGAAGCGGGATTCCGGACGGGCCGCTACACGTCGCCCCATTTGGAAGACTATACCGAACGGATCCATATCGACCATCATGACATTTCCCGCGATGACTTCGCCAAGGCCGTAGCCGTCGTCAAAGACGCCGTGACGGCTATGGTCGCTGACGGTGGGGAAGGGCCGACGGAATTTGAAATGATTACGGCTGCCGCTTTCTGGTACTTCGATTATATCGGCGTCGATTACGCCGTCATTGAAGTGGGCCTGGGCGGTCTGCTCGATTCGACGAACGTCATCGTTCCCGTCATCTCGGTCATTACCAACGTCGCCATGGACCACATGAAATACTGTGGCAATACAATCGAAGCCATTGCCGGGCAGAAAGCGGGCATCATTAAGGAAGGCGTACCCGTCGTCACGACGGCTGACGGGCCGGCCCTGCAGGTCATCGCCCGCAAGGCCTATGAAAAGCATTGCCGCCTTTACGCACTGGACCACAGCTTCGATGTCATCGGCAATGCCGGGCCGGAAGATCCGGCTGCGGGGCAGATGGTGACAGTCCGGGAAAAATACGGCTTTGCCATTACGACGGTCCTGCCCCTTTTGGGCAAGCACCAGCGGACAAATTGCGCCGCAGCCGTCATGACTCTGCTCATCCTGGCCCGTCATGAAAAGAAACTGACCCGGACGGTCCTGGAAAACGGCATCCGTCACGTCCAGTGGCCTGGCCGCTTTCAGGTCTTCAAGGCCGGTGACATCGACGTCGTCCTCGACGGCGCCCATAACCCGGCTGGCATCGACACTTTCTGCAAGACCTATGAAGACGTCTTCGCCTCGCGGAAGCGGGTCTTCCTGTTCTCCGTCCTGGCCGACAAAGATTACAGCCAGATGGTACGGGAACTCTTCCACGACGACGATTACGTCATCTGCGCGCCGGCACCGACGCCGCGCTCAGCCGATCCCAGGGCCATGGCGGCTATCCTGCCGTGTAAGGCCGACTGGGCCGGCAGCATCGCCGCTGGCCTGGACAAGGCCCTGGCCGCCGTCCAGCCGGACCAGGTCCTCTGCATCGTCGGCTCCCTGTACATCCAGGGAGAAGTCCGGACCTGCTTCCGGAATAGATACCATATTGAGTAAGGGCCGAGCGGCCAGCAGCTTGTAGGGGCCGTCCCAAAGGGCGGCCCGCTTGATTCCTCTTATAGCAGTCAGCAGTCAGCAGTCAGCCACGAACAACTAGCCACTAAAAAGGCGCTGTCTCACAGGACAGCGCCTTTTCGTTGCGCCGCTGCGCCTTCTTATGGTAAAATGATACATATATTTTACACGGAATGTAAGGAGCGAACGTTATGAAATGGATGATACGGACCGGGAGTACGCCAGCCGAGCGGGCACGGCTGCGCGTCGTCTATGCCATGGCTGGGACTGTTTTTTTTATGCCTTTGAACTTGTTCATCATGGAAGGCTTTTTCATCATCGCCCTGGGACTGGGGCTTTATTACTGTAAGAAATATCCCAAATTGACTTTGCGTCAGTCGCCGTTGTCCCTGCCGGCTGCCGGCTTTGCCCTGGTGGCCTTCCTGTCTCTCGTAGGATCGCCTCATTTTCTCATGGGGACGGCTTTTTATGTCTTTACGGTCTTGCAATATATCGTGCTCTACTATGGTATCCTTTTGTTTATCCGTCATTCCTGGGAGCGGCGCCTGCTCTTTTCGACACTTCTGCTCAGCGCCTTCATCGTCGCCCTGTACGGCCTGTACCAGTATGCTCACATGCTGACCCTCCACGAGGCCGAATGGGTCGATAATTCGGCTTTTCCCATGCTGCGGCGCCGCATGTACTCAACGCTGTACAACCCTAACTTGTTATCGGCCTTCCTGCTGATCATCATGAGCGCTGCGGCGTCGATGATGATCTGTACCCGCCACCGCTGGCATCATGCTATGTATCTGGCCTTTTTTGCCATCCTGACCTTGTGCCTGGTCCTGACCTATTCCCGTGGGGCCTGGCTCAGCGTCAGCGCCCTGGTCTTTTTCTTCGGCCTCTTTTGGGATAAACGGGTATGGCTCCTCTTTTTGGCGGGCCCTTTGATCCTGGCCTTTTATCACGGCGGCGTTGCCGACCGACTGATGTCTGTTTTCAGCCACAGTGAGGCGGATACGTCTGTTTCTATGCGCATGGATATGTGGGAAGCGGCTGTTGCCATGTTCGTCGACCATCCCGTCCTGGGCATCGGATGGGGGGCTTTCAAACACGTTTATCCTGTATATAATGAATTGATACAGGCGGCAGGTATCGTCATTTTCCATGCCCATAATATGTACCTCAACATCCTGGCTGAAACCGGCATGGCTGGCCTTTTCTTCGGCTCATGGTTCTTCTTCGGCAATGCCTGGTATGCGATTCGCTATTTGCGCAGCCACACGGCCCATACTTTTGATCGCTCTCTGGCTATGAGCCTGGCCGCAGCCGTCCTGTCCCTGGCTATCAGCGGTATGAGCGATTATGATTTATTTAGTACCCAGATTTCACTTACTTTTTGGCTGATGAGCGCCCTTTTTGCCAATATGTACGGTGAAGAATGTGAAAAAAACAGCAAAAATAGTTTGCGAAATAATTCACAATGATATATAATAAGCTTGTGACTATTATCACTAGATAAGATGACTTATAGCTATAGGGAATAGCTGAGGACATAGTTGGAGGGTATTATCCATGAGACAGAAAAAGGCAATATCGGATGCTGTCATCGAGCGATTGCCGCTGTACTACAGGGACTTACTGTTACTGCAAGATGCGGGAATCGATATCATCTCATCCGAAAAGTTAGGGGAACGTTTAGGTATCACGCCGGAACAGATCCGCAAAGACTTGACCTGTTTTGGAGCTTTTGGGAAAAAGG
>CABMPA010000021.1 GCA_902388315.1 uncultured Megasphaera sp.
GTTCACGCAGCGCGATGATTTATATGACCTGGGCCTGAGCCGGCCCGATGCCGTCACTTTATCCATGGCGGTCCCCGATTTTCCTTATTGTAAATCGATGAAAGAATTTACGACAGCCATGCTGGAACGGATTGGAGGTACGAAAAAATGATGAAGAATTTGGTCCCTGTTACGAAATTGATCGGCACCTTTGCCTTCTCCTTCTGGGCCCTGGTCATGCATACGACGCTGCCCCTGGTCGTCTTAGTCGTCATCGAACTCATCCTCTTAGGTTTATGCGGCAGCCTGTCGCGCAACATCAAGGCCGTCTTCAGCCTGGCCGTCTTCGCCGTCTTCCTGGCTGTCGTCCAGCTCCTGGGCGGCGGTTCTCTGGAATCGGCTTATGTCACGGGCCTGCGCATGCTGGCCATGACCATCGTCTTCATCATCTTGCTGACGACGACGCGCCTGCAGGATTTGACGGCTGCCCTGGTCAAACAGATCAAGATTCCTTATGAATATGCCTTCATGTTCACGGCGGCCCTGCGCTTCGTACCCGATTTCATCGCTGAAAGCAAGGCCGTCCAGGAAGCCCAGGCCTGCCGGGGCTTGTCGACGAAGGGCAATGTCTTTAAGAAAGTCCTCAACTATATGAGCGTCGTCCAGCCGCTGATGCTCAAGTCCCTGGGCCGGTCGGAAACGATGGCCCTCAGTTTGGAATTACGAGGCTTCGGCAGCAATGAACACAGCTTCATGAGCAATGTCCGCCCCAAAGGCCGCGACTATGTGGGCATCGTCCTCATGCTGGCCCTGAGCTGCTTTGTCGTTTACTTGCGCCTGCAAGACTTGGTTTAGGAGGGAAGAAAGATGAAAACTGTCGCAGATATTGCTAAATTAGAATTTCATCATCGTCAGGGCGGCCAGTTCCGCTGGATCACCATTACGACGCTCATGCTGGCCATCGGCACGATCCTGCACCTCGTCTCGCCGAGTGTCGGCGGCGTTACGCCGAACTGGACCATCGCTACATACTGTGTCGCCATCTGCCTGACCAAGCCGAGTTACAAGCAGGCGTTGGGCATCGGTCTGGTCGCCGCCCTGGTCAACGTCTTGACGTCGAAGTCGGGTTTCCCTTATGGCAACCTCATCAGTGAACCGCTCGGCGCCCTGACTTGTACGTTCATCGTCAAGAACCTGGCCTTCATCAAATTCAAAGGTCATTCGTGCCTGCCCGTCCTGACCGGTTTTGCAGCGACCTGCATGAGCGGCGGCGCTTTCGTCACCATCCTGAAGTTCGTCATGAATCTGCCGAATGTCGTCTATTTTACGGCTATGCTGCCCTTGGTCGTCGTCATCGGCGCCTTGAATGCCATCGTCACGCCGCTCATGTATTTCCCGGCCCTGCGCCTTTTCGTATCCCGGGGCATCCTCGATTCCCTGGAAGAACGGGAAGTTACGTCGGACCATAGCATGTATGACTTGAAGCCAACGCAGGAAGGCCTCATTTCCATGGAACACTTGTCGTACATCTATAACAAGCAGAAGACGCCCGTCCTGAATGACGTCACCATGACCGTAAATAAAGGCGATTTCCTGGTCATTACCGGTGAAAGCGGCAGTGGCAAGAGCTCCCTGTGCATGGCCATGACCGGCGCTATCCCGCATTATTTCGGCGGCGTCATGAAAGGCATGGTCTACGTCGACGGCCAGGCGACGACGCAGACGACGATTTCCCAGCTGGCAACCCGTGTCGGCGCTATGCTCGATGACTACGACAGCCAGCTCGTGGCCATGACGGTCGAAGAAGAAATCGCCTTTAGCCTGGAAAATCAGGGGGTTGCACCGGATAAAATAGGCCAGGCCATTTCGGAAGCCCTGGAAAAGGTCAACATGACGCCGTACCGCAACCGCCAGGTCACGAAGTTGTCCGGCGGCCAGCGCCAGCGCCTGGTCATTGCCGACGTCCTGGCTACCAACCCGGATATCCTCGTCTTCGACGAACCGACGTCGGCCCTGGACCCGGAAGGGACTCATGAATTCTATGAATTGATCCATGATTTGAATGTCAAATATGGCCATACCATCGTCGTCATCGAACATACGCTGGAAGCGGCCCTGCCCTATGCCAACCGGCTGGTCCTCATCGACCACGGCCACATCCTCAGCGATGCCGACGTCGAAACGACCCTTCGGTATATGTACGACCACGATATTTATACCAGTGCCATCCCGAAAATCTTCACCTGCCAGATGGACCTGGAAAAAGCCGGCTGCCATTTCGATGCCCCATGGCTGTCGACGGACGCTGCCGTAACGGCCGTCCAGAAAGCCGTCCAGCCGTGAAACTCCTGTGCCTGGGCGACAGCCTGACTTATGGCTTCGACGTCCGGCCCGACCAGAGCTGGACGGCCCTGGTCTCGGGCCAGAGCCATATCCATATCGACAATGAAGGCCAATGCGGCGATACGACGACGGGCATGGTCTATCGCCTCCATCAGTTCGACCTCAGCCGGTATGATGCCTTTTTCATCATGGGCGGTTCGAATGACATCCTCCTGGACGGGGAAGTGGAGGGAATCTGCCAGAATATACGGACCATCGTCGCGACCTTCAAGGGCCAGGGAAAGCCCGTATACCTGGGCGTTCCGCCGCTGACCAAGCTGGAAAGCGCTATGTACGGCTGGCAGAATGCCAGTGACGTAGACGAACACAATGATGAGCTCCGCCAGTACCGGGAATGGCTCCTTTCCTATGGAAAAGAAACGGGGTGCATCGTCATCGACTTCTACGAAGCACTGCTCAATGCCGAACGGCGGACCGGCCGCAACCTCTACGCCGACGGCGTCCATCCCAACGCCGAAGGCTACGCCGTCCTGGCCAGAACCGTGCTGAAGGCAATGGGGGGTTAGTGGCTCGTGGTTCGTGGTTCGTAGTTCGTAGTTCGTAGTTCGTAAAAAGGGGCTGTCGCACGAAGTTTTTTGCCATCATGCGAAGTCCCTTTTGCTTTATAGTTTGTAGTACAGAGTTTGTAGTTTGCAGAGAAAACCTTCAAATTTAAAGCCATCCGCTAACAACTAACTGCTAGCCACTAACAACTTTAAAGGGCTTGTCGTCGTGCGACAAGCCCTTTTTACGAACTGTAGGGGCGCGCACGTGGCGCGCCCGCACGGTTTATGTGAGCATCCCCTAAGCCGATCCTAGGGGGGCTTTTTTTTGACCCTTACAGCTCGGTGGCGTAGGTGCCAGTTATTCATAACAGGCGCCTCATGTGGCGCCCCTACAATGTGGGTCCGAGCCACGAGCCACGAACCACTAGCCACGAGCCACGAGCCACGAGCCACGAGCCACGAACCACTGCTTTACGGGATTCCCGCAACGGGCCGCCCTTTGGGACGGCCCCTACAGCGACATCACAGATGTCGTTAATGCCCGGCTGTAGGCTGGACATCTGCTTTGGCGTCGAGGAGGACGTCTTTCTTTGCAGCTCCATTGACTTTATATTTCAAGGTCAGAACCAGGAGGCCGGCGCAGAACATGAAGACGGCCATAAGGTAGTAGCCCATGTCGAAACTGCCCGTTTCAGCCTGGACCCAGGCCATCATGTTCGGGCCGAACATGCCGCCCAGGTTGCCGCAGGAGTTGATGAGGGCGATGGAGCCGGCAGCGGCCGGGCCGGAGAGGAATGTCGTCGGGATGGTCCACCATACGCCCATGGATGCGTGGATGCCGATGGCCGACAGGCAGATGAGGAACAAGGCGATGCCCATGTTGTGAGCGAAAGGCGACAAGCCGAGGCCGATAGCACCGACTGTGAGGGCGCCGAAGACATGCCATACTTTATCTCCCGTAACCGTAGCAGTATGACCGATGACTAACTGGACGACCAGGGCTGCCATCATGGGGATAGCGATAGCCCCGCCGATGAGCGATGTGGACCAGCCGGAGAGGTTCTTGAGGACCGTCGGCATCCAGAAATAGAAACCCCAGAAACCGACGACCCAGAGGAAATAGATGAGGCAGAGTTTCAAGACTTTAGCATCCGTAAAAGCCTGGAAGACCGTGTATTTCTTGACGCTCTGCATCTTGGCCTGTTCTTCCTGGTACATGGTGGTCAAGTATTCTTTTTCAGCATCCGTCAGCCAGCTGGCCTGGTCGGGGCGGTCTTTGACGGCAAAGAAGAAATAGAAGGCAAAGCAGAGGGCCGGGATGGATTCCAGGATGAACAGTTCCTGCCAGCCAAGGAGACCGAAGAAGGAGTGTTCCAGAAGGACGCCGGCAATCGGGGCGCCGATGATGGTCGAGAGAAGCAGCGATGTCAGCATGAGCGAAGTTGCGCGGGCCCGTTCAGCTGCTGTGAACCAGCGGGGGAACAGCAGGGAATAGATGACCGGATAGAGACTGGCTTCCGATGCGCCTAATAAGAAGCGGCACAGGTAGAACTGCCATTCCGTCGTGACGAAGGCCATGCAGAGGCTGACGGCGCCCCAGGTGAACATGATGCGGGAAATCCATTTCGATGCCGAGAACTTAGCGGCGAACAGGGAGCCAGGGATTTCCAGGAGCAGATAACCGGCGAAGAAGATGCCAGCGCCGAAGCCGTATACTTCTGGCGATAACCATGAAAGCGTCTGGGTCATGGTCAGTTTGGCGTAGGAAATATTGACGCGGTCGATGCAGGCTATAATCGAGACGAGAAAGACCGGTAAAATGATGCGAAGATCTCTCCGTCGTTTCAGACTGTCGAAATTGATGTTTTCCATGATGAATTCCTCCTATTGTGAGTCATATAGTCATAAGATAAACATGAAATAAAAAAAACTCCCGTCCACAAGGGACGGAAGTTCATATCCGCGGTACCACCCAATATTCCTCGCCAAAAAAAGCAAGGCACTTTTCAACGTACTATCATACGCGTTTCCTGTAACGTGGATCAGACGGTGCAGTTTACTTATTTCAACTGCAATTCTCAGAGATGATTTTCCATTTTCCTTCCACCGCCGGCTTTCACCATACCCGGCTCGCTGTGCGCTTCCGCCAAAATGTACTCTTTCTCGTCATCGAATGTCAAAATATAAAATCGATGTTTAACTTATGGTCCTTATCATAGACCTTGTGCATCGATTTGTCAATGGTGTATTCCAAAATTATAGTTTGTAGAAGTTGGCTTTAAATTTTTTACCATTTGCTGCAAACTACAAACTTAAAACTCAAAAAGAGGCTGTCTTAATGCGACAGCCTCTTTTTATCATGGTGGAGATGAGGAGAGTCGAACTCCTGTCCGTAAATGCCGCCCCATGAACTTCTCCGAGCGCAGACCTTGTTAGGATCTTAAACCGTTTTCGTACAAGGACAAACTAGACGATTCCAGCCTGTGAGTTTCCCGACACGACTGCCAGGCAGAGCCATGTGGTATCCCGCTAAGTGACGTCTGCGAGCTGCCCGCAGGATTAGCAGCAGGAGACGTTAGCCGCGATTAGGCAGCTAAAGCAAAATTGTTTTCTTTTGCGTTTAATTTAAAAGGTTCACCGATTTACGGGCAGATGAAACCCCGGCTCGCTATTCATGATACAACCATCCACGTCGAAACCTTTACATCCCCATGGACAGAATATCCCTTTACAGGGATTCAAAATAAGTATAGCATATATTTTACCTTTTGCCAATGAAGTTTATGATATAATATGCGTAGGGGCCGCCCAAAGCTTTTCTGGCCCACCAGGTACCGACCAGCGGGAGGTGCAGGGGGGATGCCAGAAAGGACAGCTGTAGCGGGCGGCCCGCAGGTCGCAGGTCGCAGGTCGCAGTTCGCCGGTCGCGGCGATTTATGGTTTACAAGCAGCCTCTCCGGTCTTTTGGGCTATCTCTCCTAGCAGGAGAGGCTTAACTATACGAAAGGGATGTCTTTGTTTTGTTATTATATATCATTAAATGGCTTTATGCCTGGATTCTGCCTATGGGTGGCATCGTCCTGGCTTTGATTTTACTGCTCTGCTATATGTTCCGCAAGCACAGTCCGGGCCGCTGGGCTTTGGCTGTCATTACGGCAGTTTTCTACTTGCTTTCTATCGAACCCGTGTCGAATGGCCTCATCCATCCTTTGGAAACGGCCTATGACCAGCCTCAGGGGGCGGCTGTTGACGGCGATGTCATCGTCCTCCTCGGCGGCGGTTCCCGTGCCGGTGTCCCTGATTTCGACGGGACCGGTCAGGTCGGCAGTGCGGCAGCCAATCGCTTCCTCATGGCCCTGCGCCTGCAGAAGGCCAAGGATTTGCCCATCCTCTTATCGGGCGGGACTATCCTCAAAGGCGACGCTAATGAATCGGAAATTGAAAAGCGGATGCTCTTGTCCCTGGGCGTACCGGAAAATAAGATTTTCATGGACGATAAGAGCCGGAACACGGCGGAAAATGCCGCTTTTTCCAAACAAATCTGCCAGCAGCAGGGCTGGACGAAGCCCATCCTGGTCACCAGTGCCTTCCACATGCCCCGGTCGGTCCGCTTCTTTACGCGCGAAGGCCTGGACGTGACGCCGTATCCCTGTGATTACCATACGAGTGCAGCGACGAACTGGTCGGGTTATTCCATTGTGCCCCAGTCTTTTTACTTATTCAACTCCTGTCTGGCCATCAAGGAATATGTCGGCATAGCCGCCGCTTCTTTGCGGATGCAATAAATTGGGACATAAAACGTCCATGGTATTGCAAAATCGTACCCGATGTGGCATACTTACAGTGTAAGTAGTAAGGCCCTCAAGTTCTTAGAATTATGTAAAAGAGTTATTTTCGTTTTCAAAAGGAGTGTATCGACAATGATTAAAGTTGGTATTAATGGTTTCGGTCGTATTGGTCGTTTTGTTTTCCGCGCAGCACAGACTCGTGATGACATCGAAATCGTAGGCATCAACGACCTTTGCCCGGTTGACTACATGGCATACATGCTCAAATATGATACCATGCACGGCCAGTTCGATGGCACAATCGAAGCTGACGTCGAAAACAGCCAGCTCATCGTTAACGGCAAAAAAATCCGTGTAACCGCTGAAATGGATCCGGCCAACCTCAAATGGAACGAAGTCGGCGCTGAATACGTCGTTGAATCGACCGGCCGTTTCCTCACCATGGACCTCGCTGAAAAACACCTCGCAGCTGGTGCAAAATACGTTGTACTCTCCGCTCCTTCCAAACAGGGTGCTGACGGCCGTCAGGCAGACATGTTCGTTTGCGGCGTTAACACCGATACATACAAAGGCCAGCAGATCGTTTCCAACGCATCTTGCACGACGAACTGCCTCGCTCCGATCGCTAAAGTCCTCAACGATGCTTTCGGCATTAAAGAAGGCCTCATGACGACGGTTCACTCCACGACGGCTACGCAGAAAACGGTCGATGGCCCGTCCATGAAAGACTGGCGCGGTGGCCGTGCAGCTGCTGGCAACATCATTCCGTCCTCGACGGGTGCTGCTAAAGCTGTCGGCAAAGTCATTCCGGAATTGAACGGCAAATTGACCGGTATGTCCATGCGTGTACCGACCCTCGACGTTTCCGTCGTCGACCTCACGGTCAACCTCGCTAAACCGGCCACATACGACGAAATCTGCGCAGCTATGAAAAAAGCTTCTGAAGGCGAACTCAAAGGCATCCTCGGCTACACCGACGAAGCTGTTGTTTCCTCCGACTTCCTCGGCTGCACGCTCACGTCCATCTTCGACGCTAAAGCTGGTATCGCTTTGACGGACACCTTCGTAAAAGTCGTTTCCTGGTACGACAACGAAATCGGCTACTCCAACAAAGTCCTCAACCTCATTGCTGTCATGAACGACTACAACAGCAAACACTAATTTGTAGCGACGCATTTCCCAACGGGTAAACAGCCTCCCGTTACAAATCAGATTGAACCCTAAAGGGGCCGTCGCATGAAGGTTCTCGTTCTCATGCACGGCTCCTTTTTCTTTCAAAGTTTTTAGTATAAAGTTTGTAGTTTGTAGAAAGGGCTTGAATTTTTAGCCAATCACTGCAAACTAAAAACTGCAAACTTCAAACTCAAAAAGAGGCTGTCTTAATGGGACAGCCTCTTTTTACTTTCTCACATCACAAAGGAGTCAAAAACTGTAATGACGAAAAAGAAACCTGTAATGCTGGTCATCATGGATGGTTTTGGCTGCAGCAGCATCGCTAAAGATAATGCCGTAGCCCAGGCAGACCTCAAGGTCCTGCCGAAACTTTGGAAAGAATATCCTCATTCGTATCTCGGCGCATCGGGCGAAGACGTTGGCCTCCCTGATGGCCAGATTGGCAACTCTGAAGTGGGGCATCTTAATATCGGTGCGGGACGTATTGTGTACCAGGCGCTGACCGAAATCACCAAGGACATCAAAGACGGAGCTTTCTTCAAGAAACCGGCTCTCGTCGGTGCCATGGAAAACGTCAAGGAAAAAGATTCGGCCCTCCACTTGCTGGGGCTGGTATCCCCTGGCGGCGTCCACAGCAGTGAACAGCATCTCTATGGTCTTTTGGAAATGGCGAAGCGCTATGGCTTGAAGAAAGTTTACATCCACGCCTTCCTCGATGGCCGCGATGTCCTGCCCCGCAGTGCTGGTGAATACCTCAAGGAACTGGAAGACAAATGCGCAGAACTCGGTGTTGGCGAAATCGCCACCATCAGCGGCCGTTACTATGCCATGGACCGCGACAAGCGCTGGGAACGCGTCGAAAAAGCCTATGATGCCGTCGCCCTCGGCGAAGGACCGCAGGAACCGGATGCCCAGACCTGCCTGGAACATTCCTATGCCGCTGACATTTCCGACGAATTCGTCATTCCGACAGTCATCCATAAACATCCCGTCCAGGATGGAGACAGTGTTGTCTTCTTCAACTTCCGCCCGGACCGGGCCCGTCAGCTGACGACGGCTTTCGTCGTCCCCGATTTCGACGGCTTCCCGCGCCCGAAGAAACTGGACACATACTTTGCGACCATGACCCGTTATGAAGATGGCCTGCCGGCACACGTTGTCTATGACAAGGAACGGATCCCCGACACGCTGGGTGAAGTCCTGGCCAAGGCCGGCAAGACCCAGCTGCGCATTGCCGAAACGGAAAAATACGCTCACGTCACGTATTTCTTCAATGGCGGCGAAGAAGAACCGAATTCCGGAGAAGACCGCATCCTCGTACCGTCGCCGAAAGTTGCGACCTACGATTTGCAGCCGGAAATGAACGCGCCCATCGTCACGGAAAAAGTCATCGAACAGATCAAAGCCGATAAATATGACATGATCATGCTCAATTTCGCCAACGCCGATATGGTCGGCCATACGGGCGTCTTTGAAGCTGCTGTCAAGGCCGTCGAAACGGTCGATACGTGCATCGGCAAAATCATCGAAGCCTTGAAACCCGTTCAGGGCCAGCTCCTGATCATCGCCGACCATGGCAATGCGGAACAGATGGCCGATCCCGATACGGGATGCCCCTATACGGCTCATACGACCAACCATGTACCGTGTATCCTGGTCAGTGAAGAACATAAAGGGGAACACCTGCACGACGGCATCCTGGCCGATGTAGCTCCGACCATGCTGACCCTGGCCGGGATGGATATTCCTGCCGATATGACAGGCAAATGCCTGCTGGATCAGTGATTATACTCTGTTGTTCTATCGCATCGTGAAGGGAGAGAGTAAGATGGAACGAGATACATTGAGTATCTTTCAAAAAATAGCTCCCGATGTCATGGGGACAATTAAAGAACGTTATCTGCTGCTGAGGCACATCGCCGATGCCGAACCCGTTGGCCGTCGGACGTTGGCGGGTCTTTCGGGGTTGTCGGAACGCGTCGTCCGTTCGCACGTCGATGTCCTGCGCCGCAGCGGTATCGTCCGCTTTACGACGCTGGGCATTGCCATGGAACCGGAAGGGAAACAACTCATGCCGGATTTATTGGAATGTTTCCTGCGCCTGAATAATTTGGATGACATGCAGCGCCAGATTCGCCAGAAGCTGGGCCTGAAGAATGTCTACATCGTTCCCGGTGACAGTGATAGCGATAAGACGGCGAAGGAAGAACTGGGCCGCCGCGGCGCTCTCCTGCTCAACGACCTTTTTGGCAGCGTCGATACCGTCGCCATCAGTGGCGGTTCGACTATGGCCGAATTGGCTCGTATGCTGCCTGAATGTCTGGCCAATGTGACCATCCTGCCGGCCCGCGGCAGCATGGGTAACCACGTCGAAGTCCAGGCCAATTATATTGCCGCCAATATTGCGGCCAAGACCCACAGCTCGTACCGCATGATTCACATCCCTGAAGGCCTGAGTGACTCGGCGCTGCAGATGATGCTTAAAGCCGACCGCCAGACTCAGGAAAATGTCGCCATGACGGCCAGGGCCCAGGTCGTCATTTTCGGCATCGGCCGGGCTGACCGCATGGCACGAAAACGGGGCATGACGACGCTCCAGCGCGATGCCCTGCACAGCCTCGGTGCCTGTGGCGAATCGCTGGGCTGTTATTGCGGCCTCGATGGCAAAATCTTATATGGTACGAATAATGTAGGGATTTCATTGCGAGACATCAAATATCATCCGCACGTCATCGCCGTAGCCGGTGGCGCCAGCAAGGCAGAAGCCATCGTCGGCGTCATGCGGGCCTGCCATACAGGTACGCTGGTCACCGATGAAGGTGCGGCTGAAAAAATCATACAAATGCTTTAATTAGAGGAGGAAATTTTCATGAAAAAAAACATCACCGATGTAAATGTCGAAAACAAACGCGTCTTTGTCCGCGCTGACTTTAACGTCCCCCTTGATGAAAACTGCCAGATTACTGACGATACGCGTATCCAGAAGACACTGCCGACCATCAAATACCTGCTCGACCACCAGGCCGCTGTCATCCTGGCCAGCCATCTCGGCCGCCCGAAGGGACAGGTCGTCGAAAAGTATTCTTTGAAACCCGTTGCCAAACGCCTGTCGGAACTCCTCGGCATCGATGTCAAATTCGCTCCGGACTGCGTCGGCGCAGAAACGAAAGCCATGGCTGACGCCCTCAAACCGGGTGAAGTCCTGCTCCTGGAAAACCTCCGTTTCCATAAAGAAGAAGAAAAGAACGGCGAAGACTTTGCCCGCCAGCTCGCTTCTTTAGCTGAAGTCGGCATCAACGATGCTTTCGGCTGCTGCCATCGCGCGCATGCTTCCGTCGCTGGCATCACGAAGTTCCTGCCCATGGCTGCCGGCTTCCTCCTGGAAAAAGAAATCCGCTTCATCGGCGGGGCTGTCGATAATCCGGCACATCCTTTCGCAGCTATCATCGGCGGCGCTAAAGTTTCCGACAAGATCGAAGTCATTTCCAACCTTCTGCCGAAAGTCGACCTCATGATCATCGGCGGCGGCATGGCCAATACCTTCCTGGCTGCCCAGGGCTATGGCATCGGCAAATCCCTGGTTGAAGCCGATAAAATCGACCTGGCTAAACAGCTCATCAACCAGGCCAAAGAACAGGGGACAAAACTGCTCCTGCCGGTCGACGTCATGGTCGCTGCTGAATTCAAGAACGATGCCGATCACAAAGTCGTTTCCGTCGATGCTGTCCCGGCTGATTGGATGATCCTCGACGTCGGCACGAAAACGCAGGAACTCTTCGCCAAAGAACTGGCTCCGATGAAACTCATCGTCTGGAACGGGCCGATGGGCGTATTTGAAATGGAAAACTATGCTAAAGGCACGGAAGCAGTCGCCAAAGCCGTTGCTGATTCCGAAGCCGTTTCCATCGTCGGCGGCGGTGACTCCGTTTCGGCTGTCAACAAGACCGGCCTGGCCGACAAGATCAGCCACATCTCCACGGGCGGCGGCGCTTCCCTGGAATATCTCGAAGGCAAACAGCTCCCGGGTGTCGTATCCCTGAGCGATAAATAATCATTCACCCTTAAAGGAGGAAACTCATTATGCGTAAAACCATCATTGCCGGCAACTGGAAAATGAACCATCTCGGTGCCGATGCCAAAGAAACAATCCAGGGCCTCGTAGCCAAAGTCCCGCAGGACGTAAAACCGGAAGTCATCATCGCTCCGGTCTTCCCGTACCTTTCCATGGCTGTTGAAATGACTAAGGGTACGCCAATCCACGTCGCTGCTCAGAACATGCACTGGGAAGAAAAAGGCGCTTTCACCGGTGAAGTTTCGCCGGCTATGCTCGTCGACATCGGTGTCACTCATGTCATCCTCGGCCATTCCGAACGCCGTACCTACTTCAATGAAACCGATGAAACGGTCAACAAGAAGACCAAAGCCGCACTGGCTCATAACCTGACTCCTATTGTTTGCTGCGGCGAAACGCTGGAACAGCGCGAACAGGGCATCATGCAGTCTTGGATCGAAGGCCAGATTGAAAAAGCCTTGGAAGGCCTGACGGCAGACGACGTTAAAAAAGTCGTCATCGCTTATGAACCGATTTGGGCTATTGGCACGGGCAAGACGGCCAGCGCCGCCCAGGCAGAAGAAGTCTGCGCTATCATCCGCAAGAAACTGGCTGCTCTCTATGATGCCGCTACGGCAGAAGACGTTTCCATCCTCTACGGTGGCAGCGTTAAAGGCGGCAACGTCGCTGAACTCACGGGCTCTGCCGACATCGACGGCGGCCTCGTAGGCGGTGCCAGCCTCAAAGCCGACGACTTCCTCGCCATCATCAACAATGCTGTTGTAAAATAGTTAGTGGCTAGTGGCTAGTGGCTAGTGGCTAGTGGCTCGTAGGGGTCGCCACGTGGGCGACCCGTTATGGATTTGGATGATTTTTCTAGCAGACTGGCCGGGAAATCGTACATATCCCGGAGCGGGCGCCCCACGTGGTCGCCCCTACAGAAAAGGACCTGTCGCTTTTGCGACAGGTCCTTTTGCCATATCTCCCCGCATTTGTTACAATAAAGGCAATGAGATGGAGGGGGAATTCGATGAAATATATTTTATATGTTCTTTCTTTTTTCTGCCTGCTCATCGGCGGTGGGGCCTGGTTCTTTTATAACCATCCTGTCGGTGTCATCGGCGTTATCCTGTCGCTGTATATCCTGTATCGCCTGGAACGGCAGCCGCACAAGCTTTCTTTGAAGTGGCCCGGCAGCAAAGGGAAGGGAGCCAGCCGTGACCAGGCGGCCTTTGAAAAGGCCGTCAGCGATTTCAACCGCATGGAAGCGGAACGATTGGGTCTGACCGACCCGGACCTGCGCCGGACCGTTGCCAATATGCAGCACATTGCCCGTAACTTCCTCTACTATTTACAGCAGTATCCCGAACGGATCGGACTGGCAGAACACTTCATCGATTACTATCAGGACCGGGCTGTCTACATGGTCCATAAATATAAGAAATTGGCAGCGACGGGTGTCAAGACGGATAAAGTGGTCAACACGCAGAACAAGCTCAGGACCCTGCTCAGCCAGCTCGACCAGGCTTATGAAGAACAGTTCACGCAGGTCATGGAAGCGGAATTAGTGACTATCGACGGAGAAACGACCGTCATGGCCCAGAACTTGTCTGACCAGGGGTTGTACGACCCGGAGACAGCCGTGCGGCGGAAGAAGCCGTCGTCCCTGAAAGGCTCCCTGGCTCAATGGAAGCAGAAAGCCGCCGACCGCTTCGATGCCTATACAGACGGGACCTTCTCGTCGATTACGCCGGAATTGCGTCATAAAATCAACGAAGAACGCCTGATTACAGCTGTCCTGGCCTTCTTCCTGGGTTCCTTCGGCATCCATTACTTCTATTTGAAACGCCCCGTCCGCGGAGCCATTTACGCCATCTTCTGCTGGACCCTCATTCCAGGCTTCCTGGGCCTGCGCGAAGGTATCCGTTACTTCAACATGACGACCGACGAATTTTACTATGCCGATTATTTGCATAAATACGGCGCTTAACTCCATAAATAAAGTGAAACACGAGTATAATACTCATGAGTATTATACTCGTGTTTCACTTTATTTGTAATTCGCTTTCTTAGATTTCTACGTTGAAGTGTTTGAGAATCATTTTTTCGGCTTCGGTGTTCCACCGTCCTTTGTGTCTTTGCAGCATTTGTTCATCTTCTTAATATATGTATTGAAAGATAGGTAATTTGAAGTTGTCTTTTTACAGTCTTCATCCCTACTGGCTGTAACGCAGCTTGTGGTATAATAAAGGTAAAAAATCACGAAAAGGAGGTGTTGACATGGGGGCAAAAGCTGTAATCATCGATCACGAACCGCTGATGGCGGCGCAGTTGAAAAAGCTGTTACAGCAGGGGAAACCAGCTATCGAGGTGAAAGCGATATGTTATGAAGGGGAGCAGGCCATGGCCTGTCTGGCAGCCCATCAGCCGGATATCGTCTTTCTGACGCTGGAAATGCCACGGGTCAGCGGCATGACTATTGCCAGACAGATCGAAGCGGAAAAAGGGCCTCATCCGGCTATCGTCTTTGTCACGGGGAAACGCGATTTTATTTCCCAGGCGTTACGGCTCAATGTCCTCGATTATCTGGTCAAACCGGTTACAGAGAGCGAAGTACGGCGGGCTGTCGAGAAATTCTACGCTGTCTATGCCAAAAAAGAAGTGTCCTCTCAGAAAATAGCTTCCCAAACGACTTCTGATAATGACGAGCGGCCTAGTTATGCCCGGCGGTTTTCCGTCGACGAAGGCGATAAAATCAAACTCATCGCGACGGAGGATATTCGCCTGGTCTATGCGGAAAAGCGCAAGGTCTATTTAGTTACTCTGTCAGGCCGGACCTATCCCAGCCACCTCAGTCTGGTCCAGTTTGAAAAGAGATTGCCTGAAGACGTATTCTTTCGCTGCCATCGCAATTATATCGTCAATATCGATGAGGTCCAGCAAATCGAACCGTGGTTCAATCATCAATACGTCCTCATCCTGAAGGGGATGGAAGACCAGCCCGTTCCTATCGGCCGGTCGTATGTCAAGAAACTTCGGCAGTACGTCGACTTATAGGCCCGGAGGCGATTTGAAATAAGTCTTGAAAATCCGCGGCAGCTGACAGCATTTTGATAATGCATAGATTGCAGGATGAGAGAGAAAAAATGCCGGGTTGTTATAGAATAATGACAGGCCATATGATATAATTTAATATAAAGCCTTGTAAAGAAAATGAAAGAATCGTGTAAATTTTGATAGAGGCTTATTCCTATCTTTTATCTAAGGAGATCGATGACTATGGCATTTCACTTAAAGCCCAAGGAAGAAAAGTTTTTTTCCCTATTGGACCAACATGCGACATTGAGCTATGAAGCAGCCGAATTACTGAGCCAGGCTATTAACGGCGAAATCGCAAAAGAAACGGCATTAGAAAAAATCGACAATCTGGCCGATCAGGCCGATGCACTGGTTATGGAAACGATGAAGCGCTTGCAGAAGACTTTCATTACGCCCATGGACCGTGAAGATATTCAGCAGCTGATTGACCAGCTCGATGCAGCTGTCGACAATATCAGTGAAATCATGGACAAGATGTGTATGTACCAAGTCGGCGAAGCGACAGAGGGTGCCAAACAGATGGCGACCATTACGGCTAAAGCCATGAAAGAAATCCGCAAATCTATCGGCTACATGAAGGACCTCAAGAAGAATTACCTTAAAGTCGAAGCGCGGAGCAAGAAAGTGCTGAAGTTGGAACAGGACTGCGATGATTTGTATCATGAAGAAATGGCAAACTTGTTCAAGAACTGCAAGGACCCCATCGAAATCATCAAGTGGAAGGAAATCCTCCAGTCTGTTGAAGACGTCACCGATGATTGTGAAGATTTAGTCGTTACGTTCAGAAGGGTTGTATTGAAATATGCCTGAGCATTGGTTAATCTGGGCCATCGTCTTATTGGCCGTTCTCTTTGATTATATTAACGGGTTCCACGATACGGCGAATGCCATCGCGACGAGTGTGTCGACGCGGGCTATTACGCCGCGCCATGCCATCATGATGGCAGCGTGCCTCAATTTCGCCGGCGCCATGATCAGTACGGGCGTCGCTAAGACCATTGGCGGCGACTTGGTCCTCAATCCGGCTGAAATCAGTCTGGAAGTCATCGTAGCCGCTCTCATCGGCTCGATTATCTGGAATGTCCTTACCTGGTATTACCGCATACCGAGCAGTTCGTCCCATTCCTTGATCGGCGGCGTCATCGGGGCCGTCTGTATCAGTGTCGGCCCGGCAGCCCTCGATATGGGAGGCATCGGCAAGATTATCTTGTCTCTGATTTTGTCGCCTGTCGTCGCCTTGATTACCGGGTATTTTGTCATGATCGGTATCCTTTGGATTGTCCGCAAGTATTCGCCGCTGGCCCTGAACCGGCAGTTCCGCAAGATGCAGCTCTTGTCGGCGAGCCTGATGGCTTTTTCTCATGGGTCCAATGATGCCCAGAAAGCCATGGGGATCATCGCCTTGGCTCTTTTATCCGGTGGCTATATTGAAACCATGGAAATCCCGATTTGGGTCAAGATGGCCTGTGCTACCTCCATGGCTCTGGGGACGTCGGCTGGCGGCTGGCGTATCATTTCTACCATGGGGACGAAGATCTTCAAGATGGAATCGATCAACGGCTTTGCAGCAGACTTGAACTCATCCATCGTCATCTTTACGGCGACGTTCCTCCACCTGCCGGTCAGTACGACCCACGTCGTATCGGGCTCCATCATGGGCATCGGTTCGGCCGAACGCGTCCGCGCCGTCCATTGGGGCGTCGCCCGCAGCATGCTCGTCGCCTGGGTAGTCACGATTCCTATTAGTGCCCTCATGTCGGCTATCATTTTCAAAATTATTGATTTTCTATAAGTGAGATTAGTTTGTCGTATGGAGTTTGTAGAAGCTGGTTTTAAATTTTTTACCATTTGCTGCAAACTAAAAACTAC
>CABMPA010000022.1 GCA_902388315.1 uncultured Megasphaera sp.
TGAACGTGCGGACGCCGGGCAGGCAGCGGCAGATGATGACGGCAATGCCGCCGTATTTATTGAACAGGTTTTCGGCCATGCGGAATTTGCGTTCGTTGAAGAAGATGTATTTGCCATACTTTAACAAGAGAGGCCGGCCGCCATAGGATCCGAGCCAGTAGCTGATGACCGAGCCGACGACACCGGCGATGCAGGCCACGATAAAGGTGGTCCAGAATGAAAAAATCTGCTGGGAGATGAGGAAGCCTGCAAATCCAAGTACGACTTCGCTGGGGATGGGGATGTTTGCATTTTCCAATGCCATTGCCACAAACATCGCGATGTAACCATACGATTCCATGAGTTGTAATAATGTATCCAAGTAGGCACACTCCTTATCAATAATCTAAAGAAACAAACTTGCTATTTATCATAGCACAGATGGCCTGCCAGGGCTAGTGTCCGCCAACTATTAACCTTTACTTTTAAAGCATGGGATGTGGAGCAGGGCGTAGCGGCAGAGCAGATAGCCATAAATAGCCAGGATGAGGGCCGTAATGACGATCTTGAGCCATACGGCGACGGCCAGGGGCTGTAAGAACCACATCGCATGGAGTATGATCGGTTCGCTGACGAAGAACAGACCATAGGAAAGGCGGTGCAGCGTATGGGACCAGGCTGTGTGCCCGTTGAACTGCTGGCGGAAGCAGGCCGATAGCCCCAGGACCGAGGCGATGAGCAATAATGTCGGTGTCAGCGCAGTCAGTATCGTAGCCCCTTTGCCGGGCATCCAGGCTGCGTAGACGCCAATCATGATGGCAAATCCCAGGAGCGCCCTGCCTTTGGGCTGATAGCCGGACGGTGTGAACCAGCGATGGCGGAAGGCATAGACGCCTAAGGCAAAGGCAAAGAAAGATAGAAACAGCCAGTCCGGACGGAGTTGGGCGATATATGGGATGAGTAGAATCTGTGGCAGGAAGGCCTGACAGAGAAAGAGGGCAACTGCCAGCAAGGCGATGAAGACCAGCAGAAAAGGAAGCGATGGCTTTGACGCCGTGCGGTGCTGCAGGACATTATGGTTGACCTGTTTGACCAGGGCTAATCCGGCAAAGAGCAGGAAAAGCCAGGGCAGGACCCACGAGGTGACCGGCAGGCTGCCTGTTACCAGCTGTTCTTCGATGCCCAGGAGCAAAAGAAACATGCCCGGCCAACCCAGTCGTTTCCATTTATCCCTCAAGAAGAAGGAAATCGTACGGATGCGCAGGGCTGAAGCCCCGAAGTAAGCACTGATGAAGAAGATGATAGAAATGGCGACGACGGCGGCCTCTTCGTAAAACGCCGCCCAAGGCTGGAGTAATAGGACTGCCAGTGTCAGCAGGACAGTAACGCTGCGCAGATTATCAAAGTAAATGAAGCGGTTCATGGTCATGACCTTCTTTCTTCGATGCGGTTATAACATTTTGCTTGTTCTCAGCTGCATCTATATACTATAATATCATTATAACGTTTTCTTAACGGATGTAAAAAAATTTTTGAAAGAAGTGAAGCCCATCATGATTTCTACGGAAGACAGTATCATCCGCCTGGTTATAGCCCTTATCCTGGGCGGACTCATCGGCTATGAAAGGCAGTCCCAGAGTAAATCGGCAGGCCTTCGGACGCATACCCTGGTCTGCGTCGGTTCCTGCCTGTGCATGATCATATCCATCAATATCGCTATGGATTACTATTTTACCTTTGGCTACAATAATTCCGACCCGGAACGGATTGCGGCCCAAGTCGTATCCGGTGTCGGCTTCATCGGCGCCGGCACGATCCTGGCCAACCAGAAAGACCGCAGCGTCCGCGGTCTGACGACGGCAGCCGGCTTATGGGCCGTATCGGCCATCGGCCTCGTCGTCGGTGCCGGTTATCTCGTCATAGCCTGTGTGGCGACGGCGCTGATTTTCCTGGTCCTGACGGTTTTCGTCCGCCTTGACGCCCGTCTGGAAGGAAGGTTCCGCAAGCGCTATGTCATGCATCTGGTCATGAAGAACAATATCGGCCAGGCCCGGAAATTATCGACGTTCATCCATGACCATCATATGCGTATCAAGACCTTCCATTCGCATAATGATGACGACGCGCCGTTAGCGGATATCGACATAGAATTGACGGCAGCCCATTATATGGATGAAACGGAAATCGTGAGCCAGCTCCTGGCTATGAAAGGTATCAAGCAGGCCACGTTCCACGTCGATGTGGGCGCCAAATACGGTGACGGAGACTATAAGTGAATATTGTATACAATATTCATGCTATGTATACAGTATTTTAGGCTTTTCACTATGTAAAAATTCTTTTCGCAGTGCTATAATGTAGGACGTTAGGACATTTGAGGAGAACAAGTGTCCATCAAGCGAAAACTATTATGCAGAGAGGGGTTTTTACGATGACGATTATGGCAGCAGCAAGCAGAGAAGGTAAGACATTACGTGACGTGGTATTCGCCGCCGGAGCGGCAGCCCGGGAAGCGGCAGCGCAGTACGGGGCGGATAAGGTCGTCAATGCGACCGTTGGCTGTTACGCTGGTGAAGATGAAAAACTGGCTTGTCTGCCTGTGGTAGAACAATTATACCGTTCTTTGCCTATGAGCGATTTCATTACCTATGCGCCGCCGATGGGGCTGGAAGGATATCGGAAAGCCGTCATCGATGAAACCTTTGAAGATTGCCGACCTGAGGGCTATGTCGATGCCGTTGCTGCGTCAGGCGGCACCGGGGCGATTCACATTGCCATTGCCAACTATTCGGAAGTCGGCGATGCTGTCTTGACGACAGACTGGCGCTGGAATATCTATGACTGCCTGTGCCAGGAAATCGGCCGCGATCTGCATACCTTCTCGATGATGGACGACCAGGGCCATTTCAATACTGCTGCGTTTTCGGCGGCTGTTTCTAATATCCTGCGCCGCCAGGACTCGCTGCTCATCATCCTTAATACACCGGCCAACAACCCGACGGGCTTTGCCCTGTCCGATGCGGAATGGGCTGATGTCCTCGAAGTCTGCCGTCTTCATGAAAAGAACGGCAAGCGCATCAGTATCCTTGTCGATATTGCCTATATTGCTTATGCCGGGGAAAAGAACCGCGTCCGCTCGTTCATGACCCAGTTCGCAGGCCTGCCGGAACACATCTTTACCATGTTTGCTTTCAGCATGTCCAAGGGCTATACCCTGTATGGCCAGCGCGCCGGTGCCCTCGTCGGCCTGTCGTCGAGCAAAGCCGTCATCGAAGAATTTGCCAATCTGGGTAAATATTCTGCCCGCACAGCCTGGTCGAACATCAACCGCGCAGCCATGACGCTTTTGACCAAAATCCGCAGCGACCGCGACCTGATGGCTCAGCTCGAATTAGAACGAATGAATTTTGCCAAGAGCCTGCGCCGCCGTGCCGACATCTTTACCTATGAAGCAGACCGCTGCGGCCTCTCTTATGTGCCTTATAAAGGCGGCTTCTTCATTTCTATTCCGACCCAGAAATCGGCTGCCGTCTGCCAGGCTCTGGCAGAAGACCTGGTCTTTGCCGGCCCACTGGCTCAAGGCGTCCGCCTCGGCGTCTGTTCCATCCCGGAAATCAAGATGCAGGGCCTGGCCGCCATCGTAAAGAAAGCCCTCGACCGCGTAGAAGGAAGGACGGACCTCCTTGTAGCCGGGAAATAATCCTGTCGCACGAAGGCTTCTGCCATCATGCGAGGCCCCTTTCTCTTTATAGATTGCAGCATGGAGTTTGTAGAAGAGGGCTTTAAATTAAAAAAACTTCACTAAAAACTACAAACTGTAAACTTAATACTCAAAAAGGCGCTGTCTCTACGGGACAGCGCCTTTTTGTATTTGCAAATTCCTATCATAACCTGTATAATAAATGTATAAGCCTTTTATTATATACTACTTGAACGAAATTGTAAAGTTTTTTGAGAAAAAAGCTCGGGCTACAGACGAGGATAGGAGGATGCTACATGGATGGACTAGATCGGTTTATGGGATGTATGTTTGGTGGTGCCGTAGGTGATGCTTTGGGGTTCGTCATTGAATTCGATGATTTGAAGACGATTCGTAAGAAATACGGTCCTTATGGATTGCGTACTGTTTTAAAGTCGGCTAAAAATGGCAATAAAAGCTTGATTTCAGACGATACGCAGCTGGCGTTATTCACTGCTGACGGTATGCTGTGGGCCGACCACGACGGACTGGAACCTTCGGATGGACTGTATCGGGCATACATGCGCTGGTACTATACGCAGACCGAGCGCATCATTCATCCCGAACAAGAAAAATGGATGACGCGTCAGCCGCATGAAGTTGATTTTGACTATGACATGATGGGAGAGGAAGAACTCTTTGCCCGACGCTCTCCGGGCAAGACCTGCCTGACTTCCCTGGCATCGGGGAAAAAATTGTCCCGTCAGGATCCGATGAACCGCAGTTGTGGCAGTAGTACCGTCATGCGGGCTGCGCCTGTCGGCTTGTTTTATGCCGGAGATCCGGAAAAGGCCTTTGCCGTCGGCTGCCAGGCAGCCAGCCTGACCCATGGTAGTCCGGAAGCCTATTTATCGACGGCAACGCTGAGCGCCATGATTGCTGCCCTGGCGGCAGGTAAGGATATCAGTACGGCCTTGGGAGGAGCCCTGCGTATCTTGCAGGGGGATCCGGAAGGGATGCCGCTCATGAAGACCATCCTGCGGGCTGTCGATGAAGCCGTGACCGACCGCAACCCGGTACACTCCATGAAGAAGCTGGGTCTGGGCAAGAAAGCCGATGAAGCCTTGGCCCTGTCCGTGTACTGTGTCCTCAAGACGGGTCATCTGAAAGATGCCGTACTCATGGCCTGCAACCAGGATGGTGATAGCGATACATGCGGCGCCATCTGTGGGAACATCATGGGAACGCAGGATGGCGTCCAGGCGATTCCCAAGAGCTGGCGCGGCCATTTGGAATGTGAAGCTTTGATCCGCAAGTTGTCACAGTGCCTGTACGACCACAGCCAGACTTCTCAGGAGGCCGGCCATTAACCTGTTTCAGTGGGCCTGCCTTGCGGTTCTCTCTTGACATTACAGGGGTATTCCTTATAATGGAATATATTGTTTTGGGCGTCGTGAAGACGCCGGATTGGGGGAACGAGGATGATTGAATCAATTGACCGGGCCCTGGCTATTTTACAGCTCTTTTTAAAAGAAGAAAGGCCTCTCAGTGTAACCGGTATCAGCAAGATGATGGGGCTTCATAAGAGTACGGTCAGCCGCACCATAGATACGATGGAACGGCGCGGGTTTATCCAAAAGGACAATGAAACCGGGAAATACTGGCTGGGGCTCCAGGTCTATGCCCTGGGGATGCTGTTCCGGGAAAAGGATAAATTCCCTAAAGTGGCCTATCCCTATGCCAAGGCATTGTCCCTGCAATGCAACGAAGGCGTCCACATCACGACGTTCGCCCATAACGAGGCTCCCTATCCTCAGCATATCATTTTAGAAAAGATAAAATCGCCCAGGACCATCGACACGGCCCCGCCTGTCGGTGCTGTCCGGCCGGCGTATTGTTCGGCATCGGGCAAGTGCCTGCTGGCTTTTTCGCCGGAGTATCTGAACACCTATACGGGATGTACTTTGCAGAAATTCACCGAATATACCATGACTGACTGGAACGACCTGCTCCAGGAACTGGAGAAGATACGCCGTCGGGGCTACGCTGTGGAACGAGAAGAAGTAGAGTTGGGCATGGCCTGTATTGCCGCACCTATTTTCCATCATAACCATATTACGGCGGCTATCAGTATATCCGGGCCGGCAGAAAGATTGGCTGTGGGAGAACAGGAACTGGTCATCGAAGCTGTCAAAAAAACGGCGGCTGATATAAGCAAGGCCCTTGATTGAAAGTTGAAATGCTAAATAAATTATAAAATTAAATATTTCTCTATATGAATTGTTTCTATATGAAAATTATGCAAAACAGGAATATAGAATATGCATTTGCAGAACTGGACTTTTATGGTACAATAGCCGTGGATACTACATTCGGGTCACAAGATTGTCTGCTGTGAGGTGAAAAAATATTTTCCTTTTTACCATTGCAGCAGTGTGGGAACAGCTTGGGATCTTATCCACGATTCGAGGCGAAAGAAGAATGAAAACAACAATCAGCATGGCCGCAACGACTGTACCGCGTGTGGTCCACCCGTACAAGACACGGAATGGCGGCGCTACCGTCACGGTTTTCGTGCCTTATAATTGTCACAACCATTGTCCGTTTTGCATCAACAAGGCAGAGTATGAAGACATGACGGGCTTTTCCGAAGAAGCTATCTGCCGGAGCATCCGTTTGATGGATAGCCTCACGCCGTTCTGCGACTTTGTCTTCACTGGCGGAGAACCCTTTGCCAACATGGAATCGCTGCAGCGTATGCTGGATTGCATTCCTGTGACACATAAGGTATACATCAATACGACGCTGCCTGTCTTTGAAAATCAATCGGAAGACGACATCGTCGCCTTTACGGAACGCAACCGCCATAAGATTACCTGCATCAATGTATCGCGCCATATGCAGCATTATGTACAGGAATCGAACGATGGCCTTCTGAGCCGCCTGGCCGTTCCGTTCCGCATCAACTGTGTACTGTATAAGAAATATCCGGCAGACCAGCTCAAGCCGTACTTGGAACGGTTCCGCCACATCGACGGGGCGTCGATCCAGTTCCGTTTCGACTATACGGAAACGACGCCGGATAATCTCTATGAAGAAGGTCATGACCATATCCTTCATGACTTGAAAAAAATCGCCGATTATACCGGTCTTGATGGCTGCCGCATGCGCTGTGGGTTCCACTTTGACTACAAAGGCATGGAACTGACCTATCATAAGACCCTGCCTTACAGTACGGTCATCGAACGGGATGAACGGGACGATAAGGAATACGATATCCTTTACGATATCCTCATTAAACAGACCGGGGACATCCATTCCGACTGGGATGGCACACCCTTGGACATCGAAGCCTACCGGCACGTCGTCTTTGAACCGTATGACCTCAAATGGCTCCAGCGGTCGCGGACGGGCCTGAGCAAACGCCTGCCCTTTCTCAAGACGGCCTGCGCCATCTTCCATTGAGCTGGATTGACAGGAAGCCTGGGCATGATATAATAAATGTAGAAATGGAAAATTTCTGTGGCATGATGACACAGAGCAACACGAAAGCCCCCGGAACGGCATTTCCGGGGGCTTTCTCTATGTGGCGTTCAACGGGACGCGCCGGGGCTAGTTGCTCAAAATTTGAAACAGGTAGTCTAACCACTTGCAGAGATAGTAGGATACTACACCTGCCATGACGGCCTTAAGAAAATGGAAAAACTTCATCAGCATGATTAACACCCCCTTTACTAGCTCAGTATAGGGGTGAGCAACATCCACATTATAACATAACTATAATTAAGTGAATATAGTATAATAGAGAGAGCCATTTTTACAAATAAGGAGGTATGCTTATGGCCGTTACAGTATTACTGGGCAAGGCAGGGAGCGGCAAGTCTGTGCAGTGCTATCGGGAGATACAGGCTTGTGCGGCTGCTGGCGGCAAAGCCCTGCTCCTTGTCCCGGACCAGGCGACATATAGTGCCGAACGGCGTCTGGCCGAATGTTCCGACGGGCAGGGCTTTTTAGGGACGCAAGTCGTCGGCTTTTCCCGCCTGGCGTATAAAGTTTTCCAGGAACGGGGTCTGGAACATGCATCGCTGTCGGAGTTAGCCCGCAAAATTATTTTGCAGCGCCTGCTGCACAAGGGGGAAAAAGACTTTTCCGTCTTGCAGACGGCAGCCAGACAGCCTAATTTTGCCGATACGGCAGGCCGTTTTTTGTGGGAATGCCGGTCTTTCTGCGTTACGCCCGAAGCCCTGTACAAGGCGGCAGAAGCGGTCCCCAGTCCGACACTGGCGCATAAGCTGGAAGATATTTCACGGCTCTATGGGGCCTATCAGGATTTTCTGGCAGAGCACTTCGGCTCGGCTGACGATACGATGACCTTGCTGGCCCGGGAAGTCGGTCATTATTCTTTCCTCCAGGGCGCTCATGTCTGGGTCGATGGCTTCCAGTGGTTTACGCCGCAGCAGATGGAAATCCTGAGGCAGCTGGAGCGCGTGGCTGCGCAGGTGACGCTCACCCTGACCATCGACGAAGACCATCTGGCACAGCAGCGGCGTGAAACGGCTTTGTTCCATCGGGCTTATGAAGTCTATCGCGATATAAAGACCCTCTTTCCCCATATGGAAACGGAAGTCGTCGAAAAAAGACCAGCTGGTCCGCTGACAGCCTTTCGCGACGCCTTCTTCCGGCCGGTACCCGCTGAGATGAAACAACCCGTATCGGCTTTGGAAATCTGGGAATGTCCTGACCGGGATAGTGAAATTGATGGCGTCGCCCGTACTATCGTGTCTCTCTGCCATCAGGGGTATCGCTATCGCGACTTTCTCGTCCTGGCCAGGACGAGTGAGTTGTACCACGACCGGGTTGAACGTATTTTCCGACGCTATGGCATCCCCTGTTTCAGTGACTATCGCCGGCCCATGACCAGCCATCCGGCGGCAGAGGCGATATCCGCCTTATTTGGCGTATTTCGCAGCCGCTGGTCTTATGAGTCCCTTTTCCGCCTGCTCAAGACGGACCTCTTTCCCATAAGCCGTCACGATGTCGATGACTTGGAAAACTATTGTCTCGCTTACGGTATCCAGGGGCGTCATTGGCTGAGGGAGGGCGAATGGACCTATGGGCGCCGGCAGGGACAGCCACAGATCCTTGACGAACGGGAAGCAGCGTACCTCCAGCGCATAAACGGCATACGCCAGGGCGTGCGGGATATCCTGCTCCCTTGCTGGAATGAAGCGCAGGAAGCCCATTGCCTGCGCGATTGGTGCACTTTGTTGTACCGATGGCTGTGCCGGCTGGGAATTCCAGCTGCGTTGCGTCAGTGGCAGGCAGAAGATGAACAAGCGGGCCAGGCAGAAGAAGGCAAGGAACACGAACAGGTCTGGAAGCGCATTTTGACTTTTCTCAATGAAATCGTCAGCCTTTGTGGTGACGATGAAACGGACCTCGATGAATTTTCACGGATTGTCGAAGACGGTCTGGCCAGCCTGAAGTTCAGCCTCATTCCGCCGACGCTGGACCATGTCACCTTGACGGCTGTAGAACGGGGCTATACGATGCAGGCCAAGGTTGTCTTTCTCTGCGGCGTCAATGACGGCGTCTTTCCCCAGCACAGCCAGGAAGAAGGGCTGTTCAGTGATAAGGAACGCCATCGCCTGGCGGATCTGGGCATCGTCCTCGGGCCGGGGAGCCGCTTCCGCTCTTTCCAGGAACGCTTCTTGTTCTATTTGGGAGCGACCCGGGCCAGCGAACGGTTCATCGTATCTTACGTCGTCGCTGACGATGACGGCAGTGCCATGGAAAAGGCATCGTGGATCCATCAGCTCCGGGATAAAGGTTATGTGGCCGGCATCCTCCGCAAAGATGCAAAAGTACAGCCCGGTCAGGAAAAGGACTACCTGCTGGCCCTGCCGGCGGCTCTCGATTACCTTCCCGGCCATTTGCGGCCAGCTGTTGCTGGCGAAGCTGTCGGGGACCTCTGGTGGGCTCTCTATGACTGGGCTTGGAGCCATGGCTGGCGCCATCAGGCCGTCCGGGCTGTGCAGGGCCTGTTCCATACGAACCTGCCCGTCACGCTGCCGGCCCCGCTGGTCCGCAGCCTGTTTGCGCCTGACGGGACACTGCGCGGCTCGGTCACCAAGTTCGAGCAGTACCGCAGCTGTCCTTTTGCTTATTTTTCCCGCTATGGCCTCAACCTGGAAGAACGGCCGCGCTATCAGTTCGCTGCGCCCGATTTAGGCATGCTGGTCCACGGGGCCCTGCGCATTATAGGGGAAAAACTGCTCCGGGAACAGAAACAGTGGCATGATATTCCCGACGCGGACGTACCGGCTATCTGCCGGCAGGCGACGGATGAACTGGCACCCCAGGTTCAGCACGATATCCTCATGTCCAATGCCTATTTCGCCCAGATAAAGGAACGGCTCATCCAGACGCTGACCCGGACTGTGCGCCGCCTCAGTGCGTTCAGCGCCGTTTCCGATTTCCATATGGAAGGCCTGGAAAAATCCTTCGGCCGCCCGGGAAGTCCCTGGGAGGCTCTGCGCTTCACTTTGAAGAACGGCCTGCACGTCGTCGTCACCGGCCAGATCGACCGTATCGATACGCTTCGCCAGGGAGAGCATAAATACGTCGTCATCATCGACTATAAATCGGGCCGGAAACAGCTCGACATCAGCCAGATTTTTACAGGACTGGAACTGCAGCTTTTGACGTATATGTTCGTGGCTCTGCTGAATATTGGCGGCGATGCCATCCCGGCAGCCGTCTTGTACTGCTACGTCCGCAATGACCGGGTGTCCCTGGAATACCGCGTCAGTGACGAAGACAAGAAGAAGCTCTACGAGTCCAAAGGGAAACTGACCGGATTCTACCTCGATGACGGCCAGGTCATGCAGCAGCTGGATACGTCGATGCAGGGCTTTTCCGATTTCCTCAACTTGCGGCTGAAAAAAGACGGGACTCTCAGCGATTTGTCCCATACGCTCTATAATGAAGCGGGCTGGAGCCATCTGCTCGACTGGGCGGCCCGGCAGATACACGACATTGCCGGCCATATCGGCGACGGCGATATTTCCATCCATCCCATCCTCCTGGGGCAGAAAGCGCCGTGCAGCTATTGTCCTTACCGTCCTGTCTGCCGGTTCGATGTCGCCGTTGCCGGCAACACCTATGATGCGGCGGGCAGGGAGGATAAAGACGAAATGATTCAAAAGATGTTTGATGAAGGAGATGACGAACATGGCCTGGACGAATGAACAGCAGGCAGCCATTGACAGCCGGGGACAGACGCTGCTCCTGTCGGCGGCTGCCGGTTCCGGGAAGACAGCCGTTTTGGTGGAACGCATCATCCGCCGTCTCCTGGATAAGGAATATCCCGTTGATATTACGGAATTATTAGTCGTTACCTTTACCAAGGCCGCAGCTGCCGAAATGCGCGACCGCATCGGGACGGCCCTGATGAAAGCCTTGTCGGAAACGAAAGATCCCCGTGTCGAACGGCAGCTGGCCTTACTGCCGTCCGCCCAGATTTCGACGCTCCACGCCTTTTGCCAGCATGTCATCCGTAAGTATTTTTATACAATCGATCTGGACCCGGCCTTTTCCATTGCCGGCGAAGAAGAATTGAATCTCTTGCGGCGGCAGGTCCTGGAAGATGTCTTCTTGTCCTATTATGAAGACGATGAAAAGGCGGCTGTCCTTTATCCGCTGGCCGATATGTTTGGCAGCGACCGCGGCGACGACGTGCTCATGGACACGGTGAGCCGCATGTATACCTATGCCCGCAGCATGGCCTGGCCGGAACACTGGCTGAAAGAGGCAGCCCAGGCCTATGACGTGGCGCCCGATGCTGTCATCGACGATATGGTCTGGGCGGCCCCCGTCAAGGCTGCCGTGTGCCGTATCCTGGAAGAAGATGTCCGCCGTTATGAAGGCGTGCTCTATCATCTGCGCCAGCGCGAGGCTTTTGCGCCGGCCTGTGATACCTTTATAGCTGAACAGGCAGCCCTTCAGCAGGCGGCGCAGGCGCAGTCCTGGAATGACTTGAGCCGTTTCGTCCGGGCCATTGATTTTCCACGCCTGAAGGCGCTGCGGAAGTTATCCGATGACGATAAAGCAATCTGGGAACGGTGTAAAAAAGTACGGGATGACGTCAAGAAAGACGTCACCAAGACCTTGCAGCCTGTCTATTTCTCGGCGACGCCGGAAGAATGGCTCGATGGCATGCGGGCCATGAAACCCGTCATGACCGGGCTGGTGACGCTGACCCTGGATTTTGCCAAGGCTTATGCAGCAGCCAAGAAAGAAAAGGGCTGGATCGATTTCAGTGACTTGGAACATTTTTGTCTGCAGATTCTCCTCGCCCCCGATGCGTCGCCGGAACATCCCCTGCCGTCGGCGGCCGCTGAGGAACTGCGCAGCCAGTATGAAGAGGTCTTCATCGACGAGTACCAGGATACCAATGGGGTCCAGGAACTCATTACCCGCCTCGTATCTGGTGATGACAACCGTTTCATGGTCGGCGATATCAAGCAGAGCATCTATCGCTTCCGCCTGGCTGATCCGACGCTGTTCCTGGATAAATACCAGTCCTTCAGCCGCGATGAAAAGGCCATGCAGCGCTGCATCGACCTGGGGCGGAACTTCCGCAGCGTCCCGGTTATTCTCGACGCTGTGAATGACGTCTTTTCACGGGCTATGACGATGGACGCGGCCGGCATGGATTATGGAGAAAGGGAAAAGCTGTATGCCGGCCGGCAGGCCCCGGACGATGACCGCTGGATTGGCGGCCCTGTCGAAGTCGATATCGTGCCGACGTCAAAGGATGATGAAGACGATGATGGCAGCACGGCCTTTGAAAAGGAAAGCCGCTTCATTGCCGCCCGTATTGGCGAGCTCCTGGCCAGCGGCCGTATGGCCGCCCGCAAGGACGGCACACTGGAACCCTTGTCCTATCGCCATATCGTCATCCTGCTGCGCTCCATGGCCGGCAAAGCCGACGTCCTCATCCAGGCCTTGCAAGAAGGGGGCATCCCGGCTTATGCCGAACAGAGCGGTGGTTATTTTGCCGCCGTCGAGGTCCAGATCATGCTCTCGCTCCTGCGCTGCATCGATAACCCCGAACAGGACCTGGCCATGGCGGCTGTCCTGCGGTCGCCCCTGGTCGGGTTGGATGAAACCGCCCTGGCCGGCGTCCGCCTGGCCGGGGAAGGGACGCTGTGGCAGAACCTGCCGGCCTATGCCGGCGCCCTGCCCGAAGGGGATGATGAGAAAGAAACACTGCAGCAGTTCATGGAAACTTTTGATTCGTGGCGCACGTACAGCCGCCGTCATGGTGTGGCAGAGCTCTTGCAGCGCTTATACGATGATACGGCCTATGTCGACTTTGTCGGGGCCATGCCGGGCGGCGATGTGCGCCAGGCTAACCTGAAAGCCCTGTACGACCGGGCCCGGCAGTATGAAGAAGCCGGGTTCCGCGGGCTGTTCCGCTATTTGCAGCTCATGGATAAGATGAAAGAAGACGGCCTCGACCTGGCACCGGCCAAAGTCGTCAGTGAAAATGAAGATGTCGTGCGCATCATGAGTATTCATAAGAGCAAAGGGCTGGAATTCCCCGTCGTCTTCGTCGCCGACCTGGGCAAAGCCTTTAACCGGCGCGACATGCAGGACCAGATACTCTTTCATAACCGCCTGGGCATCGGCCTCAAACAGTATGATCCGGAATGGCGTATGTCCTATCCGACCCTCATCTGGAGCGGTATCGCTGCCCAGCTGCGCTGGGAAGGGACGGCCGAAGAAGAACGCATCCTCTATGTTGCCATGACCCGTGCCAGGGATCAGCTCATCCTGACAGGCCATAGTACCCATATTGCTGATGACTGGCAGCGCTGGACGAGCCGTCTCAATCCGGCTCAGGCCAAATCGTATTTCGACTGGGTCATGCCGACCGCGCTTGATGCTTTCGGGGTCCGGGCCGATACGGAATATGCCCGGCCCGGTGCGGCCTGGCAGGGGGATATCTGGCACGTCCGCATTACGCCGGCCGGGACGACCGCTGCAGCTGATGACGGGGCCTGTGAAAAGGAACCGAGGTTGGACGCTTTGCGGCGCGGCGATGCGACCGGGACCCCTGTCCCGGATTGGCTCGGCGGGCAGCTGTCCTGGCGGTATGCCTATCCTCAGGCCGTCCGGACAGCGGCCAAGTTTTCCGTATCCGAAGTCAAGCGCAAATACCAGGAAATGCACAGCGACGAACTGGCTGCAGAAGACGGTCTGTCGGTCCCGGCTGATGCTGTCATCGCTGCGGCACCCGGCGAAGACGATGCTTTTGCTGAGCTGCCGCCCTGGCTGGCCGAAGAAGAAGAACAGGTCAGCGGTGCCCAGCGTGGGACGGCCCTGCACAAAGCGCTGCAGTATATCACGCCGGCTGCGGACCAGACGGTCGGCACGTTGCGCCGCGAAATCGAAGCCTTTGTCCAGCAGGGATTGTTGAGCCGTGACGAGGCCAAGCTGGTCTATGTACCGGCCTTAGCCGCTTTTTGTCATTCTGATCTGGGCCGGCGCATGGCCGTATCGCCGGAACTGCATCGGGAATACCCTTTTACCGTGCTTTTGCCCGGCGGTGAACCCCTGCCGGCTGTGGAACGGGGAGAACGCATATTGCTTCAGGGGGTCATCGACTGCCTCTTTCGTGAAGATGATGCCTGGATACTCGTCGACTATAAGTCGGACCGGCTGGAAACGGAGGAAGCTTTCCGCCGGCGCTATGCCGTCCAGCTGGCCTTATACAAACGGGCTGTCGAACAGATTACGGGCAGGCCCGTAAGCGGGACCTATATTTACAGCCTGCATTTACAGAAAGAAATCAGAATTTAAGGAGGTTTTCTCATGGGAGTTTTTGATGTGGTCGGCCCCGTCATGATCGGGCCTTCCAGTTCCCACACGGCCGGAGCGGCCCGCATCGGCCTCATGGCCAGGGAAATTTTAAAGGAGGAACCGAAGAAAGCCGTCATTACCGTCTATGGTTCTTTTGCCAAGACTTATAAGGGCCACGGCACGGACCGGGCCCTCGTCGCCGGTCTGCTCGGTTTTTCGGCTGACGATGTCCGGCTGCGTACTTCTTTTGCCATTGCCGAAGAAAAGGGTCTGGAGATTGAATTCCACCGTTCCGAAGAAGAAGTGGACCATCCCAATACCGTACGCATCGCCATGACCGGGGTGTCAGGCCGGAAGATGGAAGTCCTCGGCGTCTCTCTGGGCGGCGGCAAGATCGAGATACGCGAGATCAATGGCTCTGAAGTCGCCTTGAATGGGGAAGAACACACGCTGATTACGGTCCATAAGGACCAGCCGGGCATCATCGCCCAGGCGACGACAGTCATGGCCATCGGTCATATCAACGTATCAAATATGCGCGTCTTCCGCAGCGCCAAGAATGAAACGGCCGTCATGATCGTCTGTACGGACAGCCCCGTTCCCAACGAAATCGTTCACATGATACAGAATATTACGGCCATTGAGAGCGTCGTCACGCTGCTGCCGCTTTAGGAGGAATAAATGTATAAATATGAATATAAGACCCTTCATGACCTGCTGAACCTGGCAGAAAAAGAAAAGACGACTCTGGCAGACATTGTCGTGCGTCATGAAGTAGAGTCGTCCGAAGAAATCGAGGAAAAAGTACGGGCTATGATGAACAGCCGTCTCGACGTTTTCCAGGAATCCATCGATGCCGGCATGAAGGATCCGGGAAAATCAGTCAGCGGCCTCGTCGGCGGCGATGCCCATAAACTGGCCGAAGGGGCGCCGAAATTACTGGGCCCGCTGGCACATAAAGCGGCTGTCTATGCCCTGGCCGTCAGTGAAGCCAATGCTAAGATGTTCAAGATCGTCGCCTGTCCGACCGCTGGTTCCTGCGGCATCGTGCCGTCCGTCATGATAGCAGCGGCCGAAGAATTGAAGGTTCCCCGTAAAGCCATGGTCGATGCCTTGTTCACGGCTGCCGGCATCGGAGCCGTCGTCAGCCGGAATGCTTCTGTCGCCGGCGCTGTCGGCGGCTGTCAGGCCGAATGTGGGACCGCTGCGGCCATGGCTGCAGCGGCCGTGGCCGAAATGGCTGGCGGCGATAACGATACGATATTACAGGCCTTTGCTTTATGCATGAAAAATACCCTGGGCCTGGCCTGTGACCCTGTAGCTGGCCTGGTTGAAGTGCCCTGCGTCAAGCGCAACGCCATCTTTGCCGTCGAAGCTATTACGGCAGCCGAAATGGCCTTGGCCGGAATCCGGAGCGTCATCCCGCCGGATGAAGTCATCGCGGCCATGGCGGAAATCGGCCGTCTCATGCCGGTGGCACTGAAAGAAACATCCGACGGCGGCCTGGCCCGGACCGAAACAGGCAAGGCCATTGCTGCGCGACTAGAAAAAGCGATGGAAGAGTGAGTGTGCTGAAGGGACTATGGCTATTACGCGTGGTCCCTTTTGCTTTATCGTTTGTAGTACGAAGTTTGTAGAAGATGGCTTTAAAATTTTAAACATTCACTGCAAACTAAAGACTGCAAACTTTAAACTCAAAAAGGCGCTGTCTTCATGTGACAGCGCCTTTTATGCTTCCCCATCCTGCGTCTGGCTCTGTGCCAGTACCGGCTGGCCTTCGAGCCGGCGGTATATCATGCGGCATAGGCTGGCAGATACGGGCGCATCTTTTGGCTGGCAGGCGAATTCGAGAATCAGTTCCGCTTCGAAACGGTTCAATTCCACCCAGCGTACCTTCAATGTGATTCATCCCTTTGGTATTAATATGATGCGTTCTATATACTCTTTATTTTACTATACTGCCCTGGCTTTTACAAGAAGTGCCGGGCCGGCGGGATTTGACATTTTTCCCATTTATTGATATGATATATCCCGTCAATTGAACAGGCGATGAGATTCTGTGAATC
>CABMPA010000023.1 GCA_902388315.1 uncultured Megasphaera sp.
CCTACGACGGGGCCGATCAGGCGATAGGTCATGGTAGCGATGTCGAAGATGATGGGCTGCAGTTTATCGTAGTCGATTTTCCCATCTGTCAGCACCGATTCATCGGCCTGCTGGGCTACGATTTTCCCCACGAGGATGCCCGTATTATCGTCATAACTGGTACATTCACATTCCAACGTGACCGGGAATTCTTCGATAATCGGGGCATTGACGTGACAGCTCTTATGGACGTGGCAGCCTGCCTTTTCGATTTTATTCACCTTATTGCCCGTTTCTACGCCAAAGTAATCGGCGATTTCAACCGTATCCTTGGTAGCAAAAGCGACGGTAAAGGCCTTCGTATGTTTGATGTTGTCCGTCGTCTTGTGCTTGGCCAAAAAAAGCGTGATTTCACCGTAATCCGACTGGGCGCCCCAGGCGGCGTTCATGGCATTGGGAACGCCATTTTCATCATACGTCCCGATAATAAATACACCTTCCGGCGCAATGCACGCCTTATTTCCTTCAAATTCTACACTCATGGAAAATCTCTCCTTATCATAGTTCTTTCTTCATTGTACACGATCTGCCCCACAGAAGCTACTGCATCGTGGCTGACCTTTAGTCGGGATGCTTCCCGTTTTCACTGCGGACCTGGGCCGACACGAGGAGCGTAAAGACGCCGGTGCCGCCGATGATATTGCCCAGTCCCGTCGGCATGAGGAAGCGGAAGAAGTAGTCATACAGGTCGGAACCGCCCATGAGGACGTCATACGCGGCTTCACAAGAACCGACGACGACGTGGGCAAAGTTGCCGATGGAAATGAAATACGTAAAGGTCAGGATGGTAAAGAAGGCAAAGCTCCGCGACATAGGCATGATCCAGACGATGGCAGCGATGAGCATACCCGCCGGGATGCCGCGCATGATATTATCCAGCGCGTCAGGCGCCATGATGTGATGCGACACAGCCAGGAGGCACTGTGTGATTTCCGGCGTCGTAAAGACCGGACTGGACATAAAAAGCGCCGCAATCGCCGTACCGACGATGTTGGCCCCGAAGACGATGCCCCACAAGCGCAGGAGTTTCCGGAGATTTTCCCAGCAAGGTTCACGGAAGACGGGAATGACCGTCGTAATCGTGTTTTCCGTAAAGAGTTGCAGCCGGCCGAGGATGACGATCAAGAACCCCGTCGTATAGCCGAACCCCGTAATCGCCCCCGTCCAGGGAGCCTGGCCGACATAGACATGGATAATGGAGCGGAAATAGAACGAAAAAGAAATCATCAAGCCGGCCGCCAAAGCCGACAAAATCAAAGGCCACGCCGGCCGTTCCAATTCCAGTTCGCCATCGTGGCGGATGATCTCGAAAATAAGATTGGGCGACAACTTCTCATGTTCTTCGACGATAACACGCATCTTCTGGTCTTCTGACTGCTGACAGGAAAAATCACAATCATGATTACACCGTTTAATCATAAATTTCATCCCTTTCTGATACTTTTTTCCATTATACCATGTTTTCTGCCCCGCAGAAGCTACTTCATTCTTTTCTTCCATTATATCCTGGTTTCTGCCAACGGCAGAACACCATGTACCAACTCAAAAAGGCGCTGTCCTATGAAGACAGCGCCTTTTTGAGTTTTAAGTTTGCAGTTTTTAGTTTTTGCAGAAGCCTCATGCGACAGCCTCTTTTTTTAATAAAGTGATGCAAAAAGGGCTTCAAAGGTCCGTTCATCGACAGAACGCGGATTGCCCGGCAGGCAGCGGTCTTCCATGGCGTGGGCAGCCATCGTCGAAAGGGCCTGTTCGTAGGCACTGCGGTCCGGCCCTTTCGGCAATTCACCGATGCGCCGGGGCATCCCCATATCAGCCATGAGGGCCTTGAGTACGCCCAGAAGGAGGCAGACGGCCTGCGCTGCCGGCAGGGACCGGGGAGCCAGTCCCAGTTTATACGCCAGGTCAGCGTATTTGGCTGCCGCCTTCTCATCGCGGCTGTTGTAGGCAATGCCGGCAGGCAGCGCCAGGGCACAGGCCAGACCATGCGGGATATGGTACATGCCGCCCAGCTGGTGGGCCATGCTGTGGACCATTCCCAGTCCGCCGAGGTTAAAGGCGATGCCGGCCATATTAGAAGCATTGGACATCGCTTCCCGGGCCGTTAGATTCGCCCCGTAATGATAGCACCGGGGCAGATGTGCCAAGGCCAGTTCTACGGCTTTACAGGCCATGGCGTCGGTGAAGTCCGTCGCCCCGTTGGCAACATAAGCTTCGATGGCATGAGTCAGGACGTCAAAGCCTGTATTGGCCGTAATCGCCGGCGGTACCGAGATGGTCAGCTGCGGGTCCAAAATGGCCACATCGGCGTACATGATATCGTCGATGAGGGCGATTTTCCGTTTCTCTTCGGCATCGGTGATGACGGCAAAAGACGTCATTTCCGAACCGGTCCCGCTCGTCGTGGGAATGACGATGAAGACTGGCGGATGCGAAAAGGCATGGGCGCCACTGGCAAAATAGACCAGAGCCTTAGCCGTGTCGATAGCGGCACCGCCGCCAAAAGCAACGAGGACGGTCGGCTGAAAGTCGACAGCTACCGCCAGCGCCTGGGCAACGCCGCTGAGATTGGGATCGGGTACGATATCATCAAAAACCTGCACCTCATTCGTCGGAGCAATCTGACGGGTCAGCAAGTCGATGGCCCCGGACTGGGTCAAAAAGCCATCACACAAGATAAAAATCCGTTCGCTCCGATAGACTTGGAACGCTGACAACGCCTGATTCCCGGAGATGACTTTCGTCGCAATCTGACAAATATCCATGAGCCATCCCTCCCCTTAGCGGATATTGAACATATCCTTGAGAACACATTCACGGAGACGGCAGAAAGATTTCGGACTGGTCAGGCCTTCGCCGGTCGGACCGGCAATGGTAAAGGTCGGATAGCCCTGGCCGCCGATGCCCAGGCCGGCATAAGACGGACCATTCTTGACGAAAATCGTCGTTTCCATGAGTTTGGCCATCTTGCTCAATTTGTCAATGTTCGTCGAATGCATCATGGCGCTGTGACGGTTGCCATGTTCTGCTTCATAAGCCCATTCGATAGCCTGGTCGACATTATCGCAGCGGACGAGGGGCAGGATTGGCATGAGCATTTCTGTCTGGACGAAAGGATGGTCCTTGGCGACTTCCATGATGATGAGTTTCTTCGTATCTTCTACTTCGATACCGATCTGATGGAGGATGTATTTCGCCGATTTGCCGACAAATCCGACTTTCGGCCCAGTCCCCTTTTCATCGGAGACGAGCTTCCACAGGCGTTCAATCGTGTCGGCATCGGTGATTTCATAAGCACCGGCCCCCTTCATGTTGATGCGCAGATAATCGAAGATAGAATCGACGGCAAAGACTTCTTTTTCAGCAATGCAGGGCACATTGTTGTCGAAAGAACTGCCATCGACGATATCCTGGGCAGCCTTTTCGATGTTCGCTGTTTCATCAACGACGACCGGCGGATTGCCAGGGCCGGCACCGATGGCCTTCTTGCCGGAAGAAAGGACTTTCTTGACGATGCCCGGACCGCCGGTAGCGACGACCAGTCGTACCTTAGGATTGCTGATCATTTCATCCGTCGCTTCAATGGACGGTTCCCGGACCATGGTAATCAGATTGAGCGGAGCCCCGGCTTCATACAGCGCCTTGTTGAGGAGCTGTACCAGGAAAATCGACGTCTTCCTGGCCCGCGGATGAGGGCTGAAGACGACCGTATTTCCACCGGCAATCATGCAGATCGAATTATTGATGATCGTTTCCGTCGGATTCGTCGTCGGCGTAATGGCCCCGATGACGCCAAAGGGGCAGTATTCGAATAAAACCAGGCCGTGTTCCCCTGTGCGGGCGTCGGTCTTCAGGTCTTCAATGCCCGGCGTATAACGGGCAGCCGCTGTATTCTTGGTGATTTTATCTTCGTAGCGGCCAATAGCCGTTTCTTCGACGGCCATACGCGACATCATCTGCATGTTCGCCTTGTCCAGGCAGGTCCGGCGGATGACGTCGATCCACTGCTGCCGCTGCGACGGCGACTGGAAGAGCAGCGTGTGCTGGGCTGCCGCCGACGCTTCGATGGCATCGGCCATGGTCGTAAAGACACCGTATTCATCCTGTACTTCCGGAACTGCCGGTGCTGCGGCGGCCGGTCCTTCTTTTTGTAACTGCCGTACGGCCTGGGCGACTAACTGCTGCAGGACGACGGGGTCGATGGTTGTACTCATAATCCTTGTACCTCCGTTTATTGGTTCACTGCAATGCCCAAAGGCGTGACAAACAGACAGTCATTCGGTTTGTGCGTCGGGATATGCAGGATTTTTTCAAAGACATTTTCAAATTCACTGAAACAACAAGCGCCGCCAACGACATAAATATCCTTTACATCGCGGTCGGCTACGAACCGCTGGACGATGGAGGCCATCTTTTCGACGACGGGATAGACGATAGGAAAGACGGCATCGGCCTGAGCGGCGTCGATTTTCATTTTTTCTGCCTCATCGCGGCCAATGTCATAATAGCCTGACAGGACCAGGGTCATATGGGCCCCGCCCGTCGCTTCATCGGCCGTATAGACGACCTTGCCATCGCGCAGGATACTGATACCCGTCGTCCCGCCGCCGACATCGACGACAGCGCCGTCACGGATTCCCAGGACAGCGGCGGCTGCCGTCGGTTCATCCATGACTTTGATGACTTCCAGGTCTGCCCCTTCGATACAGTTGGCGATACAGCGGACATTTCCGTCGAGGATACCCGGCGGAATAGCCGTCGCGGCCTGGGTCAGGGCGACCCCTAATTTTTCTTCCAGGGCGGCTTTCATAGTCCGGACGGCCCGGACGGCACCGACATAGTCGACGACAATGCCATCGCGGACGACCGTCGAATGGGTCGTCATTCCTGCGACAGGCTGGTTGTCCTGGTCGGTCACGGCCATGACGATATTCGCCGTCCCCAGGTCGACACCGACTTTGAGCGGGCCGTCAAAGGGCCGCACGTCCCCCGATGAAACGAGCGCTGCAAATTCGGCCAGTTTTTTATTTTCTACAAGCATGGCGGCCCTCCCCTTATCATACCGGGCTGATCATGACATAATCATGATTGCTCAAAGAACAAGCATTGGCTTCATCGACGTCGATGTGCATCTCCAGGCCGGCCGTATCGGACACGCGGACGACGACGTCGCCCAGGATGCCCTGGCGTTCGCCGAAGGTTTTGACCTCGACGATTTGGCCATCTTTCAAATAACGGGCTGCGGCCTGAGCCGGTGTCATGTGGATATGCCGTTGGGCGATGATGACACCGCAAGGCAGGTCGACGCTTCCCCTGGGACCAATCAAGGTGATTCCCGGCGTCCCCTGGAGATGACCAGACAGGGTGATCGGCGCTTTGACGCCTAGCCGGAAGCTGTCGGTCTTGCTGATTTCCACCTGGCTCTGCGAGCGAACGGGACCGAGGATGCGGACATGTTCAAACGTCCCTTTCGGCCCTTTTAGTGTCACCGTTTCATTAGCGGCGAACTGGCCCGGCTGGCCGAGTTCACTTTTATGGGTCAAAGCATATTCCTTGCCATAGAGCACATCCAAGTCGGCCCGGCTCACGTGGATATGCCGGTTGGATACGCCGATGGGAATCTTGAAATTTTCATAATGCCGGACACTTTCCAGAATCTTTTCTGTTAATATCGTTGCCATTTCCTGACTCATGGCTCACGCCCCCTCTGTGCTTATTCTGCCGACGAAGCCGGTGCCAGATGGGGCAGGATTTTTTCCACATCCGTATGAGGACGGGGAATGACATGGACCGAAACGACTTCACCGACGATTTTCGCCGAAGCTGCCCCGGCATCGACGGCGGCCTTGACGGCGCCGACATCACCGCGGACCATGATCGTGACCAGGCCGGATCCGATTTTTTCATAACCAATGAGGGATACATTGGCCGCTTTGACCATAGCATCGGCGGCTTCGATGGAACCGACAAGGCCTCTGGTTTCTACCATTCCTAATGCTTCATTTGCCATAATAGACTCTCCTTAATTCAAATTATCAATGATACCGACGATGGCCAGGTCGATGGGTTTAAGTTTCGTCGTTTCCGTCGTACGCGTAGCAGACCCGCTGGCGACGAGGACGAGTTCCCCAATACCGGCACCGACATAATCGACGGCGACTTCTTCATTTCCATAGGGTACGCCGTCACTCGATTCAAAGCGGACGATCATCAGCTTGCTGCCGACCAGCCCTTCTTCTTTCTTCGTCGAGATGACGGATCCCGTTACTTTTGCTATCTTCATAATCTATACCTTCTCTGTTTACTCGCTGCTGTGTCCGGAAGATGTTTCCGGTCCGGCCGTATCCGCAGCCGGCGTATCTGTCGGCGGAACATCCGTCACAGGCGCCACACGCTTCCTGGCTTTTCCCGCCGTACGCGGCCGCCGTGTCCGCCGGGGCTTTTCCGGAACAGGGTCCGATCCCGGCGCTCCAGCTTCGGCTCCATCGCTTTCAAGCGTTTCTGCCTCCAAGACTTCGGGGCAGGCAGCATAAAAATCAGGCCGTTCCTTTTTGCCCTGACGATGGATGAAGCAGGCGCCCGTTCCTTCATGGGGCCGGGCGATGACATCGGCCGACACCAGGGCCCCATAGGACAGGGCCGTCGCCTTCCCCGCTTCTACAGCCGCCCGGACGGCACCGACATCACCACGGACTTTGACAGTCATCATGCCACTGCCGCGGGCCGTTTCGAGTTCATCGAGGACGACATTCGCCGCTTTGACCATGGCATCTGCCACTTCAACGGCACAGCTCAGGCCCAGGACTTCGATGAGCCCTAATGATTTTTCCACAGGTCTTCCCCTGCCTTTCCTCATGTTCTACGAATTTCAATGCCCCGGCTCAAGGCCGCTTCACGGGCAAAAGATGTCACTATCGTATGCGCCCCGACGAGCAGGACCGTCCCCTTATCGTAAGCGGACAGGTCAGCCGCCGTCAGGACTTTATCCTGACAAGTCACGACAGGCAGGCTGGCGGTTTCCGTCACAGCCACTGGCACGGGGGCCCCGGCCTTCTCCTGCGGAAGGTGATGGCCGATGGTAATGCCATATTCCAAGAGCTTACGGTAATATCCCAATATCTGCTGAACATATGCTGCCGGCTCGCGGCCCGTGAACCGGGTCAGGCCGGACAACTGCAGATGGACGGCAGACCCGGCTGCAAAACAGCGTGCCAGCCATGCTGCTGCAAAGGTATCCGCCATCCCCAGGGCTGCCTTGACGATGAAATCCCGCGACGCCACCGGATAGACGGTCAGGCTCCCGGCCAACGACAGCGAACGGGCCTGCGAGGTGACGACGACAGACGCAAAGGGGCAGGCCCCTTCGATGTCGTGACGCAGGCGGTCCGCCTGTATATCGTCCACGATGACCGTCACGGCATCGGCGGGAGACAGGGACTGCAAAAACTGGACACAGCGGCCATCGAAGGCATCGGCAAAGACGACATAGAGATGCCGTTTCGCCTGTGATTGTTCTGCCAGGACCTGGCGGACAGCCCGCAGGATCAGGTCTTGTAAGTCACTTTCCTTATCGTATGCCATAGGATCGCCTGCCTAAGGATTAATCAAGATGGGGAAGAATCTTTTCCACATCCGTATGAGGACGGGGAATGACGTGGACCGAAACGACTTCGCCGACGACTTTCGCCGAAGCCGCACCGGCATCGACGGCCGCCTTGACGGCGCCGACGTCGCCGCGGACCATGATTGTGACCAGGCCGGAGCCGATTTTTTCATACCCGATAAGTGTTACGTTGGCCGCTTTGACCATAGCGTCAGCTGCTTCGATGGAGCCGACCAGACCTTTTGTTTCAACCATGCCTAATGCTTCATTTGTCATTGTAATACCCTCCGTTTCTTAGGACTGTTAAATATACGGTGTCGTCGTCGACTTCGGTTCGTCGCCGAGGGCCCCTAACAGTTTCTTCCCTACTTCAATAGCTGCTTTAACGGCCTGGCGAACCGCTCCGGAATCACCGCTGAAGCACAAGATGACTTCGTTGGAGAAGCTCGTGCCGCCGTTGCCGGGTGATGAATAACCGACGACTTCGACATTGGCCGCTTTGACGGCCGTATCGGCCAGGACGACGCCGATGGCAGCCGGACCGGCACAGGTCATACCGAAAGCTTTGCCGAATTTCGCACCCAGCGCTTTTTCCAGGCAATAGCTGGCGCGGGCAGAATACTGGAATTCCAAATGACCGGCTTCATTGCCATAGACGTCGCCGAAATACTTCGGCAGAACCTGCAATGCCGTTTCTACAGCCCGGCGGGCATCGGACACGTCTTCGGCGCCGATGAGGATGAGTGAACCATGGCCGGCACCGTCTTTGGTATCACGCGGCAGTTCGACAGAGATGATTTCCGTGTTCGTCGCTTTGACAGCATCGTCGACAGCCATAATCTGCGGACCCGCGCCGGTACGGCCGCCAATGATGCCGATAGAGCGGAACTTACCTAATTTCATGGCATCTTTGAGCATCGGGTCGACACTGGCAATGACCAGGCCGATTGTATCACCGATCGATGTACCGACAAATTCCGTCCGCCCCAAGGCCTTGCTGATGCCCGTGGCATCCCCTTTCATCGATGGCGCAGCCGCCGGGGCCGGAGCAGCCGGCGTGGCAGCCGAACCGAGTTCTGCTTTGACCTGGTTCATGACTTTTTCTAATAATTCCTGATCCATGATAAACCTCCTTATGACTCATCGCCTATGCGGCAGGACACGCCGGCCTGTTCGACAATAGGGCGATATATTTCTAGTTCTTTATTACTGAGTGATTTGGCAGAAAGCCGATTCATTTTGTATTCAATACCCATCATGCGGTACTTGTTCTCCCCTAGGGAATGATACGGAAGCAGGTGGACATAGCGAACATTACCTAAAGATGCGGCAAATTCAGCGATGGCCCGGATATCCGCTTCCGATGCATTGAACTTGGGGATGACCGGCACGCGGATGGTCAATGGCGCAAAGGCACTGACCCGGCGGGCATTGTTCAAGATGAGTTCATTCGATACCCCCGTGAACAGGCGGTGCTTTTCCGGGTCCATATGCTTGATATCCATGAGAATCGTGTCGATATACGGCACCAGGCGGAGGTACGTTTCTGTTTCCGCACAGCCTTCCGTCTCGATAGCCGCATTCCAGCCCTGGGCCTTACAGGCCTTGAGCAGTTCCCCGGCAAAGTGCGCCTGCATGAGCGGATCGCCGCCGGACAAGGTGACGCCGCCGCCGGAGTGGCGGAACGTCGACCGGTCTTTCTTCAAGATTTCGATGAGCTCGCCGATGCGGATGGATTTCCCTTTCATGACCAGGGCGCCTGTCGGGCAGGCTGCAGCGCAGTCTCCGTTTCCCGTACAAGCCTGGTAATCGAAATGCCGGCGCCCGTCTTCGGTAAAGGTCACAGCGTGGCGCTGGCAGGCGCTCTCGCAGCGCCTGCAGTGCACACAATCGGCGGCGTTATACATGACGACAGGGCGCCGCCGCTGGGATTCCGGGTTACTGCACCACCAGCACGACAAGGGGCAGCCCTTGAGGAAGACGATAGTCCGGATACCGGGTCCGTCATTCAGGGAAAAGCGCTGTATATCGAAGATGTCTCCTTCTGCCTGATAATCAATCGTGATTTTCGACATCGTCCGTCCCCTTTCTCTGGCAGGTTACCTTAAAATTCAAATTCAGTACGGTCGATAATGTTGTCCTGTACTTCCTTGGCCAGGGAAATGAACTGAGCCGAATAGCCGGCGACGCGGACGACCAGGTCCTTGTGCTGTTCCGGATGCTTCTGGGCTTCGACGAGGGTGGCCTTGTCGATGACGTTGAACTGGACGTGCATGCCTTTATTTTCAAAGAAAGCACGGCAGAGAGCGGCAAAGCGCTTCAAGCCTTCATCGCCAGCCAGGGCAGCGGGATTGAATTTCTGGTTGTACAAGGTCCCGTTGGAGAACGTTTCATGTTCCAGCTTGGCGACGGACATAGCCGCTGCCGTCGGGCCATTGGTATCGCAGCCGGCACGGGGCGAAACGCCATCAGCCAGCGGCGTCCAGGCTAAGCGGCCATCGGGGAGCGGTGCTACGTCTTTACCAAAGAGGACGTTGGCCGATACGGGGTAGCAGCCGGCCTGGAACTGGCCGCCGCGGGGGTTCTTATATTTTTGGACTTCCCGGGCGTAAATCTGACCGGCTTCGCGGGTGATGATGTCGACGACGTCATCGTCGTTGCCGAACCAGGTCGTATTTTCCATGATCCGCTTGATCTGCTGGTAACGGCCCATATCGCCGCGGTCTGCCGCAGCCGGTGCCGGTGCCGTTCCCTGCTTCAGGTCTTTCTGCAGTTCATTGATGTCGATGCTGCCCTTAGCCGATAAGATGCGTTTGACCGCTTCATAAATCTGGCGCTCATCCATGTTTTCGAGAGGCGTTGAACCAGCCGCTGCGCAGCAGCCCGTACCGAACCAGGTAGCCAGCTTGCCCGTTTCATCAGGATAGCCGAAGTTGTGGTCCATAGCAGCCTGCAGCTCTTCCATAGTGACTTCGCCTTTTTCAAAGACGTGTTTCTGGATAGCCATGAAGGAGTCGCCGTTATCGGCTACGCCGAACGCCTGGGGACCGGTGAAGTTATAAATCGCGCCGCCTTCCTGCATGGACTTGCCGCGGCCTAAGCAATCGTCGACGAGAGCCGATTCAAAGGGCAGCGGAGCTCGTTCAGCATGAGCATAGTCGACAGCATTATCGGCTTCGACGAGGAGTTTGACGAAGTATTCCATCTGCGTCTTATAGGCCTGCATCAATTCGCCGAGATTCTGAAAATCCTTCATTTCCCCCGTCTTGGGTCCGAGCTGGACCTGGCCGTTGCGGCCGTTGTGCAGGGTAATATCCAGGACTTTGGCGATATTGAAGAAAGCCGCATCATGCCAGCCTTCGGTCTTATGCGGGACCTGCGGTTCGACGCAGCCGATGATGCAATAATTGCGGGCATCTTTCAAGGGGATGCCGCGGTTCATCATAGACGGGATGATGACTTCGTCGTTGTACATGGCCGGATAGCCAAGACCCAAGCGGACGAGTTCGCAAGCCCGGTAAAGGAATTCATCCGGTGTCCGGTTGGAGTAACGGATAGAGAAAGACGGTGCAGCCATGGCGACGTGGGCCGCTGCATCGATCATCATGTACGACAAGGGATTGGTGGCGTCGACGCCATCTTCATCCTGACCGCCGCACTGGATGTTCTGGAAAATCGCATAGCCGGCAAAAGCCTGGTCGGAAACAGCATCGCGTGTCTTGTTGAGGTCATTGAACTTGATCCAGACGTTATCCAGCAATTCCTGGGCGAAATCACGGCTGATGTTCTTATCCCCTTCCAAATAGGGATACATGTACTGGTCGAAACGGCCCGGCGAAATGGAGTGGCCGCTCGATTCGATCTGCAAGATGAGCTGGACGAACCAGAAAGCCTGGAGCGCTTCCCACCAGGTCGTAGCCGGCTGTTCCGGTACGCGGCGGCAGTTGGCAGCCATCTTGAGCAATTCAGCCTTCCGTGTCTGGTCGCCTTCGCGGCCGGCCAGCTGTTCGCACAAATCGGCATAGCGGTGTGCATAAGCGATAGCCGCTTTATAGGTAATGATGACGGCATCGTAGAAGTCGCGTTTCTTCATGTCTTCCGGCAAGGCGCCGCTCAGTTTCGCTTTCTGTGCTTCCGCTTCACGGATGATGCCGCTGAAGCCTTCGCGCAGGACTTTACCATAATCGACGCAGACATGGCCGACACCGTTGAAGTAATAGTTGCCGACCGTAAAGACGCCGTTGGCCTGTGCATCCAGGCAGGGCTGGGACATATAACTCGTAGCCAGATCGCTCGTCGTCTTGCCCGGCCAGTATAAGAAAGCATCATGCAGGCGTTTTGCCGTATCCTTGGGAATTTCAAAAGGATCGGCCATGCGCGTGGCCATGGTATCGAATTCCTTTTCGACCCAGTCGAAAGAATATTCCGGATAAATCTGGCAGCCGTGGACGCTGACCGTCAGCGAGCCGACGATGAGTTCGTGGTCGCGGATCGCAATGGGGATTTCGGTCAGGATTTTTTCGACAGCCTTCGCCCGGCGCAAGATAATGGGCAAGCCTTCCGTTTCTTTATATGAAGCCGTGACCAGTTCAGCGCGGTCCGCTTCGACAGTCGGCGTCGCATCATAAATCGCATCGCGCAATGCCTGAATACGGGCAGTGGGTTTGGTAAATCCTTTTCCTAATACATCCATAAGACAAACCTCCTCAAAAAATGATTTTTTATAATATAATTTCCTGTACATTCCATCAAATCGCCAGGTGACAGCATGTATAAGTTGCAATTCGATGTTTCGCCTAGATTATATCATCGCCCAATGCAACATATTTATCATGGACCGTCAAAAATAATACTATTTCGATAAACCATGGATAAAAAAGTGCAAAAAAAAGCACTGTCGTATGAAGACAGTGCTTTTTTGAGTTATGAGTTCGCAGTTTTTAGTGAATGGCTTCGCGCAGGGCCTGGACTTTATCGGTCCGCTCCCAGGCAAAGTCCTGGTCTTCCCGTCCGAAATGGCCGTAGACGGCGGTCTGGCGGAACTGCGGGCGCCGCAGATTCAAATTGCGGATGATGTCACCGACGGCAAAAGAGAACGTCTTGGCTACGGCCTGGTCGATGAGTTTCCGGTCGACGTGTTCTGAGCAAAAGGTCTGGATCTGGACGGCTTCCGGGTAGATACCGCTGATGGCATAGGCAATAGATACTTCACAGCGGTCACAGAAACCGGCGGCGACGATGTTTTTGGCGACATACCGTGCCATATAAGCCGCGCTGCGGTCCACCTTGGTCGCATCTTTCCCGGAAAAGGCCCCGCCGCCATGTCGGGCCAGGGTCCCATAGGTGTCGACCATAATCTTCCGGCCCGTCAGGCCCGTATCACCGACGGGACCGCCGATGACGAAGCGGCCTGTCGCATTGATGCGAACAGCCGTCTCAGGACGTATCCAGGAACCGCAGACCGGTTCGATGACCGTCTTTTGCAAAAGCTGACGCAAGTCATCCTGCCCGATATCCTCGCTATGCTGGGCCGACAAGATGAGGCTATGGATGCCCACAGGACGGCCTTCGTCATCGAAGCGCATCGTAACCTGCGATTTCCCATCGGGCCGCAGGAACCGCCCCAGCGCCGTATCATGGCGTACCCGGTCCAGACGGCGGACCAGGCCCTGGGCCAGATTGACCGTCAAAGGCATATAATTGGGCGTTTCATTGGTCGCATAGCCATACATGATGCCCTGGTCGCCGCTGCCGACGACGCGGTCCCCTTCAGCCTGGGTCACGCCCTGCTTAATATCCGTCGATTGTTGATGGATGTTGGTAAAGACTAAGCACGAATCAGCCGTAAAGCCCAGAGCTGGGTCGGTATAGCCGATACCGGCAATAACTTTCCGGGCCAGGGCCGTCACATCGACGGTCGCCGCCGATGCCACTTCACCAGCCAAGGTCAGGACATTGCCGGAAACAAAAGCTTCGACAGCGACATGCGATGCCGGGTCCTGAGCCAGATAAGCATCGACGATGGCGTCGGAAATCTGATCACAAATCTTATCGGGATGACCTTCCGTTACGGCTTCCGATGTCAAATACGTGTAATGGCAGTTTCCCATGTAATCTCCTCCTAAAGGAAGACAGACTGCCACATCCCACGCTATAAGCTGCACTTTTTGCGATAGGCGTGCGGCGTCTCTCCGGTATATTGTTTGAAGATTTTGCAGAAATAACTCGTGCGGCGGTATCCCAGACGGCGGCCGATAGCATCGACGGATTCCTTGGACGAAGCCAGTATTTTTTCCGCTTCCCGGACACGGCACTGGTTGATATACTGCATCAAATTCATATTCATTTCCTGTTTAAAGAGCTTCGACAAGTACGACTGACTGAGAAAGACTTCCTCGGCAATGGTCCGCAGAGACAGATTATAGCTCAAATGCTCTTTGATGAAGGTAACGGTCTTACGGATCTCCGGCCGTGTGATATGGGTCAACTCCCCGGCATCGCCTGGGTCCCCGCCAATCGTCGGCGTTTCATAGCCGAGCGTCTCTGACGGCTGGGAATAAGGAAAATAGCAGGTCGTCAACGTATTGAGCACGCGGGATGCACTCATGATTTCTTCATAGCGGTACTGCGGGACAGCCCGGAAATACTGGAATGCCTGGCGGTCCGTCTGCCACGGCGTCGGTTCCTGTAAATTGGGGATACGCATATCATCGGATACCATCTGACCGGACACGATGAAGCCATGGAGCTGGTTATCGTAAACGACGGGAATCGAAAAATCCACCAGCCCCGCATGGCAGCGGTACGGGCAGCAGGCACGGTTCCTGAATGTCTCCAGGCCGCCGCATAAGTCGCATTGATAGCACTTGTTACGGAATCCCGGAATACTGCGCATAAAATGGCAGAATTTAGTAAAGTTGTATTTTGAAGACCGTTCCTTCCCCTGGATATCGACGAAAATGCAGGCAATGCTCGTCGCATTCGTATAGTCTTGTATAATACTCTGTACCATCTTTTTGACACGATCTTCTTTGGATAAGGTGAACGTCATAGGCTTGTTCCTTTCTGAACAACTCTGTAACTTACGCAGGACAACCGTCGCCGTATGATAGATCTCACTTACATCCTAAGAGAACCGCCAAATATACAGAAAATGAGCGGATCAACATTCACATATGCACGTCAACAGCTGTCAGTCTGGACTTAACTAAATTATATCATTTACAGACTGACATTTATAGCATACAGATTATACCTATGACAAATAATTGCTATTCTCATAAAAAGAAGACAAAATAGTCGTATTTTTCAAAATAATCTTTCCGATTTTCCCTACCTTCAGATCTGTTCGGCATATTCGGGGAAGGCGATGGAGTTTTCCTTGAAGATATGGATGAAAATGTCGTCAAAGAGCTGCTCCATGACAACATACGTCTGGCGGAAAGTCGGGCAGGCATCTTCCGGCGGCGTGAAATGTCCCGTGAGTTCCTGGATTTCTTTGATGACGTCGCCGGCGCCAGTGTGCTCTGCTTCCAGGTCCTGGATAAGTGCCAGCGTCTGGCTGTCAGGATGCGGATGCTGGCGCATCAGCGGAAAAACGAGTTGTTCTTCTTTGGCAAAGTGTTCTTCAAGTTCTGCCTTGAGGCCGGCATAGAGATGGTGAAGGCGCGTGAGCATTTTACCATGGTGGGGATAATGGACGATGAGGATTTTATTGAGAAGTTCTTCCGTCTCCGCCATGAGTCTGCGGTCTGTGACGTGATGCGTCGCTTCCAGGTCGTCAAGCATCTCCGTGACGGCAAGCGTTTTGAACGCTTCGATATCATCATGTACGTCCCGCTTCGTCGCCTTTCTGGCAGCGGCTTGATTGAGCTCAGCCAGGAATTCATCCACATCCAGGCCCTTTTCACGGACAGCCAGCTCAATGGGATCATGTCCGCCGCAGCAGTAATCGAGATGCAGGCCATTGAGGAATCCAATCGTATTCGGATGAGCTTTTACAACGTCAGCTAATGTCATGTCTTTCGTAATCATAATATCGCTTCCTTTTCTCGTGTAATCTATTTTTATGAGTCGTTTTCTTGGAACACCTTGAGTATAGCAGATACCGGCGGAGTCATCTGTCGCATTTGCAACGTAGAAATGCTCTTATTTCCATAAAAATGCTCCCTTCCAGGCAGACAAGCTTTTATTATTTCGCTTGTCTGTCTAGAAGGGAGCAATCAGTACCTGACGGGCCAGAAAGGCTTTCAGGACGGCCCCTGCGAATAACGAGCCATGAATCACTAGCCACTAGCCACGGAACATGTTATGATGGTAAAAAAAGTAAAGGACGATGTGTGTTTATGGAATCTCTTATCCGCTCGGTCTACGGCCGGGCCGACGCTGAATATGTCATCAAGAAATCCCGCTTCATCGCGACGGTCTGCGAAGTGAAGTCCGAAGACGAAGCGGCCGCCTTCATCGAGGAAACG
>CABMPA010000024.1 GCA_902388315.1 uncultured Megasphaera sp.
ACTACCGCCAGCACCGGCGGGCGCGGCGGCTGGTACATGAGTGCTGTAACTACGATGAGGGGAACTGCCTGCTATTGGACGACGGGGAGCCTTGCGTGTGCGTCCAGAGCATTTCCTTTTCCCTCATGTGCCACTGGTTCCGTGTGGCTGTCCTGCCCCTTGACGGGGAGCTGGCCGCAGCCCTCTTGTGCCGGGGAAGCCGGAAACGGTGTGCCGTCTGCGGGGCGGCCTTTGTCCCCAAATCCAACCGGGGAAAATACTGCCCCGACTGCGCCGGGCGCATGAAGAAAATCAAAGCCGCCGAGAGAAAGCGGAAACAAAGGCAGAGATGTCACGCTTTAGAGCCTTTCAAACCCGCATAAATCAAGGCTTTTTTCGTGGGTGTCAAAGGGTACGCGATACATTTATCCTTTTCCCCCGGAAACGGCGTTTTAATGCGTGACAATACGCCAAAATCAACCCGAACACAGGGAGGTGATCCTATCGCTGATTATATCAGGGCAGACACGCGGCTGCCCGCCTATCTGCCGTATCCCCGTTTCCTGCTGAAAATGGAGATTTCACAGACCGCCAAGCTGCTGTATTCGCTGCTGTTAGACCGTTCCACCCTCTCCCAGAAAAACAAGTGGCTGGACGACGAGGGCAGGATTTATATTATCTATCCCATCGCGGAGATAGCAGAAATACTGGATAAAGGCAGCACCACCATCAAGGGGGCGCTTAATGAACTGGACACGGCGGGGCTGTTGGAACGGGAACGGGGCGGCTTCTCCGCACCGAACCGGCTTTATGTCAAAGTACCGCCAGTGCCACAGGTACAGTTTTCAGACCAACTGATGGCCGGAAGTCCGCCCCTCATAGAGCCGGAAAACCGTCCTACTGATGGTCAGAAAACCGACCTTATGATGGTCGGAAAACCGTCCCCTAACCAAACTACTATAAACAACCTTACAGAGAGCCAAACAAAGGGAGTGAGTGGGGGGCCGTCCGCGCCCTATGGCCGATATGGAAATATTTTTCTGTCACAGACCGAATACGACGAGTTGCAGGCAGAGTACCCTGACAGGCTGGAACGGTTCATCGAGGAAATGAGCCGCTACCTTGCCGCCAACGGGAAAAGCTACCAGAACTATGCCGCCGCCCTGCGGATATGGGCGGGGAACGACAAAAAGGAAGCCCCTAAAAAGGGCATACCAGACTACTCATGCAAGGAGGGCGAGAGTTTATGAAGAATGAAATCAACGCGGTTTTGGAGAATATGACGACCACCATCCCGGAGCCGGAGGACTACACCGGCGAGGACGGTTTACTGTACTGCGGCAAGTGCCGCAAGCCGAAAGAAGCCTATTTTGCGCCGGATAAGGCCGCTATCTTCGGGCGCGACCGCCACCCGGCAGAGTGCGACTGCCAGAGAACCGCCCGCGAGGAACGGGAAGCCGCCGAAAAGCGGCGCAGACACCTTGACACCGTGGAAGAACTGAAACGCCGGGGCTTTACCGACCCCACCATGCGGGACTGGACTTTCGAGAACGACAACGGCAGGAACCCGCAGACCGGGCTTGCCCGCCGGTATGTGGAGCATTGGGAAGATATGCGGACAGACAATATCGGCTGCCTGTTCTGGGGCGGCGTAGGCACCGGCAAAAGCTACCTTGCAGGCTGTATCGCAAACGCCCTCATGGAGAAAGAAATCCCCGTCCGCATGACGAACTTTGCTCTTATCCTCAATGACCTTGCCGCCAGCTTTGAGGGGCGCAACGAGTACATTTCCCGCCTTTGTCGTTATCCGCTGCTGATCCTTGACGACTTCGGCATGGAACGCGGGACGGAATACGGGCTGGAACAGGTGTTCAATGTGATTGACAGCCGTTACCGCAGCGGCAAGCCGCTGATCGTCACGACCAACCTTACGCTGGACGACCTGCACAACCCGGAGGACACCGCCCATTCCCGGATTTATGACCGCCTGCTTTCCATGTGCGTCCCGGTACGCTTTACCGGCGACAACTTCCGGCAGGAAACCGCCAAGCGGAAAATGGAGAGCATGAAGAAACTGATTACCGACTGAAAGGAGTATTGCCTATGGCAGATAACAAGCAGCACGACACCCGCACCACCCGCCGCCCTGACTGTGTGACGGAAATCCGCATGGGCAATTCCGTCCTTGTCGTGTCCGGCTATTTCAAGAAAGACACCACAACCACAGCCGCCGACAAAATGGCGCGGGTACTGGAAGCGGAAGCCGCTGCTACACAGGAGCCGACTTATCCGGCGTGAACCGGGGCATGGAAAAGCGGCCATGCCAGGGAGCATGACCGCTGGAACGAAAATCGGAAGTGCTTTAGCAATTCTTAATCTCATTCTCTATAAAATAATTTGCAATTTCAAAGGCTTTTATTCTTCTCTTTGCCAATGTGATTTGTGATTTATAACGCTCGGAATTATCCTTTGATTCAAATGTTTTTACTGTTTCTCTTAGCTTGTGCAGAGTTGAATCAATTTGCCTTTTGGCCGCGGTTAATTCATCTATTGTATACTTCATGTTTTCTCCTTTAACTTCTGATTTTTTTGTTAAATCAGAGTATACCACGGAGTTATGAACTTTTCTACTGCAAATATGGGACGACAACCCATACCATAAAAATCGGAAAATTGAAAAGCTGTAAAGAAGCAAATTTAACGCTTTTGCCGCTGTACAGCCCCCGCCGTTCCGTGGTACAATGAAACCACGGAATAGTGGGGCTGGCTGTCGGAAACGGAGGATTTTATGTTAAGACAAGCCACCCAAAACCTCATTACCGCCCTTTATCCGAGATTGTCCCACGAGGATGAATTGCAAGGCGAGAGTAATTCCATATCGAACCAAAAAAGGATACTCGAAACCTACGCAAAACAGAACGGCTTTACCAATCTGCGCTGGTACACCGACGACGGTTTTTCCGGCGCGAACTTCCAGCGGCCCGGATTTCAAGCCATGCTTGCGGACATTGAAGCCGGGAAAGTGGGTACGGTCATCGTCAAGGACATGAGCCGGTTAGGGCGAAACTACTTGCAGGTAGGGTTTTACACGGAAATGCTGTTCCCTCAAAAGGGTGTGCGTTTTATCGCTGTCAACGATAATGTGGACAGTGCCAGCGAGGGCATGGACAACGATTTTACCCCGCTGCGAAATCTGTTCAATGAATGGCTGGTGAGAGATACGAGCAAGAAAATCAAGGCAGTGAAAAAGTCAAAAGGCATGAGCGGCAAGCCTGTTACCAGCAAGCCGGTTTACGGCTATGTGATGGACGAGGACGAGAATTTTATTATAGACGAGGAAGCCGCCCCGGTGGTGCAGCAGATTTACCAGCTTTGCCTTGCCGGGAACGGCCCGACCAAGATTGCCCGTATGCTGACGGAGCAGCAAATCCCCACGCCGGGGACGCTGGAATATCAGCGGACAGGCAGCACCCGCCGTTATCACCCAGGCTATGAGTGCAAATGGGCGACCAACACCGTCGTTCATATCCTCGAAAACCGAGAGTACACCGGATGTCTGGTGAACTTCAAAACGGAAAAGCCTTCTTATAAGGTCAAGCACAGCATAGAGAACCCCGTCGAGAAGCAGGCCATTTTCGAGAACCACCATGAGCCGATCATCGACAAGGAAACATGGGAACGGGTGCAGGAGTTACGCAAACAGCGCAAACGCCCGAACCGCTACGATGAAGTGGGGCTGTTCTCCGGGATTTTGTTCTGCGCCGACTGCGGCCATGTGCTGTATCAGCAGCGGTATCAGAACAAAGACCGCAAACAGGACTGCTACATCTGCGGCAGCTACAAGAAGCGCACCCGCAACTGTACGGCGCACTTTATCCGCACCGATCTGTTGACCGCTGGTGTCCTGGCAAATCTCCGGCAAGTGACCGAATACGCAGCCAAGCATGAGAGCCGGTTTGTGAAACTACTTGTCCAGCAGAACGAGATCGGCGGCAAGCGAAAGACCGCCGCAGCCATCAAGCAGCTTGAACAGGCGCAGGAACGCATTTCTGAAATCAGCCGCATTATCAAGCGGCTGTATGAGGACAATGTAAACGGCAAAATCAGCGATGAGCGTTTCATGGAACTGTCGGCTGACTACGAAGCCGAGCAAGCGGAGCTGAAAAAGAGAGCCGCCGCCCTGCAAGCCGAACTGGACAAGTCACAGGCAGCTACCGTCAACGCCGAGAAATTTATGGGCATTGTCCGCAAGCACCTTGCCTTTGAAGAACTGACCCCCACTCTCTTGCGGGAAATGATCGAGAAAATTGTGGTGCATGAGTGCAGCTATGATGAGAACGGCACCCGCAGGCAGGACATTGAGATTTATTACAGCTTTGTCGGCAAGATTGACTTGCCCGAATAACCGCCCGACCTATCCGACACAATGGCCAAGTGTCGGATAGGAACGGCAAAATTTTTTGCACTTCTATTGCTTCTTTATCACACATAAGCAAATAGACATGGCCAGCTCGTTCAAGGCATAAAAAATCGCCAGGATCAGTGCTGTGACCAGCCCGATGATGACGATACAGTCGGGGATATTCACTTTCTCAAACATGCCTTACACCGCCTTCGGTGTGACGGTCACCCTGCCATCCTTGCGGACGATATTGAAATCCTCCATGGGCAGGATGCGGTCAGCTGCTGATTTCCAGTGGCAGTCTGCCTTATATGCATCCAAAGCAGCTCTGGGAACCAGGATTTTTGCCGATGCGGGCACCCCTTTGTCTGCATCGGCGGCATCCTGCATGACAAAATCCACATTCACATTATCAATGATGAGATATTCTAAGCTGCTGCAGGGAGCAAACATGTGATAGGTATTGATAGTTTTATTCTTGCTGTTGGATAATGTATCGATATAGACACATTTCAAGCTCGAACAAAAGGCGCACATGCTGTACATGGCTGTCACATTGCCAAAGCCGCTCAAATCCAGGGATTCCAGCTTCTGATTTCCAGCAAAGGCCACTCCCAGATCAGTAATCGCCCCTTTTTCCACATTGCTGAAATCAATGACAGATTCCGCCAGGGTTCCTTCAGCAAAACTTACCTTAGATGGATTGAACATACCGTTCATGCTCGTTGTATTTTTTGTAATATCAACGATGAACAGTTTAGCGCCATCTTTGACCAAGGATTTATTATTGAATTTTCCCTGCAAGTCCTTGTCCATGTACAAGCAGCCATCGGATAAATAAAGGGGAATATATCCGACGGGCATCCTGAGTCCGGATGCATCTTCTATTGCCTCTGTGGCACTGATAACTACGTCCCCGCAAATCAGGCCGTTCTTCAAAGCCCCAGAAATGGTTGGATTGCCTTTAATCCAGCCAGAGTCGGCTATGACTTCTGCATCAAAGGCATAGGAAAGGGCCAGATTGGCCTCGCTCGTGAGTTCGGCAGACTGGCTTCCCGACTTCTTGAATCCCGTCAGGTTTCCCGTAACTTGTGGCGTAAAAGTTACCTCGATAGTCTGATGCGGCACCTGTTGGATGGTGACTCTGTATGGTGCCGCTTCTGCCGCTGTGCCGCCGCTTCCCGTACGGGTTCCTTCCGTATAGTTCCCGTCTGCATCATAGAAGGTCTTGCCCTGGGCCACATCGGAGGCTTTCGCCGTCGTATCCGACACTTCGCAGAAACGGGCCTTCCCGCCGCTTTTCAGCGGAATCAGGACGGACGGTACCCCACTGTAGCTGTTCCCGGCCATTTTCACATCTACCTTCATGTCATCACCCCTTTACTCGATGGTCAGCACCTTGGTCAGACTGTCCTGGGATACGGTCACGGTTGTCAGGCTCCCGGTCACTTTGGTGCCATTGACGTAGGCCGTCTTGCCGCTGATGATAGTGCCGGCTGCCGCTGTGGCATCGCCCGTATCGACGACACTGGATTTGCCGGACACGCCGAGGATGGTCACGCCAGCCTTGATATTCCCGCTGACCAGTTTGGCCTGTTCCTCGCTGCTGATGCGGACTGCCCCTTTGCCGTTATGGAACCCGGCCGGGATGGCATACGTGCCATCGGCCTTGCTGATACTGCCGCTGACGGCTCCGTTATTGGGCATGGAACCCGCGACGAAGCCATTCCCGATAAAAGCGGATTTTCCCGTCAGGATATCCCCCGATGCCGCCGTGGCCCCGGTCGTATCATAAAAGACAGCCGTCCCCTGTCCTTCAGCCAGAGGAATGGAAACCTGCGGCACTTCCGCATACACGACCGAATTGATTTTTACATTTTTCGCCATGTTGATTGCTCCTTTACTCGACTTTCAACTCATAGCCATTAAAGCTGATTCTGCCATAGTTCGACGGGATGGCAGCTACCGTCACCCGGGAAAGGGCCGCATGACCGCTGTCAGCGGTGACGACCTGTTCCTCATCGGATGGGATGATGCATTTTTCCTGATAGTCCCCGGACGGGGCCTGGGGCATGGAAAGGATGCCGATGAGGCTGTTTTCCTTATGCGTCATCGTCCGTCACACCCCTTTCCAGGAAAAAAGGGCGGGGCGGGATAAGGGTATCGGTGTATCCGTTCTCCCGCACCAGCTCTACATCATAGATATAGCGGCCGCAGGGAAGGCTCCGCGTATCGTCCGGCCAGAAAACCAGGAAGCACTCCGCCCCTTCCTGCCGGATGCCCTGTTCCAGTGTCTTGGTCAGGACAGGTCTTTCATCGGGGAGACTGCGCTTCAGCGTGAACGTCAACTCATCGCGCTTTCCAGGGATGAAAGGTTCCCCCGTCACCCGGTCGCAGATGACCAGGCGGATTTCTGCCGAATCGCCCCTCACCAGGCGGATCCGGTTCTGCACCACGGAGAAGCTCATTTCCATCCCCCCTGTTCCGGCTGCCGCTGTTCCATGGCATCCAGCCTGCGGTGGGCATGTTCTGCCAGGGCTTCCACCCGGGACAGCCGTTCCGCCATCTTCTGCCGCTTGGCTTCCGTATCCGACAGCTGGCGGCGAAGTTCTGCGATACAGTCCCGGAGGCTCCGCACCGATTCATTCAGCGGCTTGATGACGCTGAAATTAAAGATGACGCCGCAGAGCATCAGGACCGATACCAAGGATGCGGCCATCTGTAACCATTCAGCCATATTCCTCACCTCCTAGCCTGTCCGCTGGAACATGTACACGACGATGGACGGCTGCATGTTGTTGTGCGGCTGGCCACCACCCGTCCGGGAAAGGCTGTGGGAATGATTCCCATCCCAGGAGGTATGCCCGTCCACCTGATTCCCATGCCAGCAGCCATCGCCATAACCTACGGCAACAGGTGCATCATTGCCTTCACAGGCATCCCACTGGAAGTTGCGCGGCAATGACCCGCAGGACCAGTGACGATGATTTCCGCTGTCTCCGACTGTATGGCCATGAGCCGGAGTTTCTGGAATCGTAAGGTTGTGCTTCTCCTCGCCCAGCTTGTCCCCGGCCTTGTACATAGTTCCGCTGTCTGCCGCTCCGGCCCCGATTAGGCAACGTCCCATGGCAAAAGCCACCCAGGTCGTTCCCGGCCAGTACGTTGCCGGATTCTTCCCGTCCGCGGAAATGTAGATGGCATTGACGGGAAAAGGACATGCCTGGATTTTGGCCACGGCTTCTTCATCCATATCGGCATAGGTGACCTTGCCCCAGCTGCCATTGCTGTGCAGGACGGTATTCAGCTTCCCGGCTGAAGGTGACGGGACCATTCCGCTCTGGCCTGCTGTCTTTTCGCCGCAGCCGCTGAAATCCGGCAGTGTAATATCCTTCGTGCCATCAAAGACAACCCGGTGAATCTTCCGCCCCGTCTGCAGCTTCGACGCACTGGCCGCATTGCCGCTGATGCCAGTTGCGTGGGCATTGGCGTCCGTCAGATGGGCATTGATGTCGGCAGCCGTAGCGGAAATCCGCTCATAGAGCCGGGCATCATTGCTGACCAGCTGGGACACAGTCTTGTTCTGCTGGTTGAATACAACCGGGTCTTCCGAAAGATACTGTGGAAAAAGCACATCATAATCCAGCGTATTCTCCACAGCTTCTGTGGGCCGGACTTCCTGTCCGGCACGGTCCGGGAAGTCGGCAGACCATTTCTCTTTGCTGTAATCATCCATTTGTCATCACTCCTTTCTTGGATACGATGGTCGCCGTCGAGAAGGTAGCTTCCCCGTTCCAGTAAATCTTGCCATTCCAGGAATAACCCAGGTAGATGGCGTATCCCAGATGGGCCGGCTTGTAGATGTTGAGCTGCGTGATGAGCTTCTGCAAGGTCGTGGTATCTTTGCCGTTCATGATGCAGTACACCTTGAAGTAGTATTCCTCATTGACTTCCTCGATATGGCCGGCACTGTAGAGATTGATGATGGAGTTCATGAAATCTTTTGTAGACACATCCACGTGCTGCAGCTTGAAGAGAATCCGCTGCCTGCGGAATTCCTCACCATCTCCGTCACTGGGCTTGATGCCCAGGAACGATTCATAAAGCGGCAGCGCCCAGGTGGCGGTGTTCACGAAGAAGTTGTCCGCCAGGTCCTGCAGAGCCAGGCGCAGACGGTCATGCTCCTCATTGCAGGTTTCTGCCGCGCAGTGGAACATCGGGTCTTTGGATAAGAAATGCGGCAAATACTTCAGGATATCCATCCGGCTCTGCCGCATCCAGTCATTGGCTGACAAGGTTCAGCACCACCTTCCCTGCCACAGGAATCTGCTCGTTCGTCAGTTCCACGTTGGCCGCTTTTCCATTAAGCTTCAAATCCTTATAATCCGTAATGCCGCTGATGGAAAGAAGAAGTTTTCCCATCTGGGCCAGGCTGACATAGGAAAGCGTGAAGCCCGTCTGCTTGAGATAGGCTGCCATGGCCGCCTTTACAGCATCGGGGCTGGCGGTGCCATAGACATCTGCCGTCAAATCAATGGTTAAAGGTGCCGGTGAAACGACGGTCACAGTCGCTCCAATAGGCCGCTGGCTTTCGATGTAGTTGTAGACTTCCTGTATAAGTTCCGCCGATGCTGATTCGTTCTCTGCCGTGACGATGATGACCTTCACCGTGCCATTGCCCTGCCAGAGGGGGATGACTTTGCAATTCCCGACGCCATCGACAGACATGGCCCAGTCACGATAATGATTGGCATTGCCCGAGGTGATAGGCTGGCGCACCCGGAACAGGAGCCGGGCAAGGAGTGCGTCATCCGTTTCTTCATCCGCCCCATCGGTGCATTTCTTATGGTTAACGACTGCCGAGATATTCGGGATGGAATAGGGGATTTCTGTAATCGTTCCTTCGGCCACATTGCCACTCGCCCCGGCATCGGCAGCTTCCACGGGAATCGTAACCTCAGCGGCATCGGCAGGAATGGTGGCCGACTCCAGGGTATAAAATCGCTGGCCGTCTTTTGTCTGGAAGAGACTGCTGCGAATGATGTAGGCTCCTGCCATCCCCGTCACCGTAACTTCTCCTTTGGCCTTGACGGCTTTCTTGCGATCGACGCCAAATTCCGCTGCCCGCAGCGTCAGGTAGTCGCCCCAGGACGTTTCGGCAAAGGCCGCGTCGCGCAACATGGCCATCTCGGCATAGCTGCTCTCAAATTCCACAGCATTGGCGTCGATCAGGTCGCGGGCAAAGGTGCCTTCCATGGTACTTTGCTCTTTTTCCGTAATGGTGCGCAGGGTCTGGGCCATGCGGCTCTCAATCACATCTTTGGTCTGTGCATCAAATAAATTGCTCATGCCTCGCTCCTTCCTGCCGTCACGGTCAATGATTCGTCACTGTAAATGGAAGTGACGTCAACCGTAATGGCCAAATCATCCCATTCCCGCTTCTCCACCTCGATATGGTTAATGCGGGCAATGTACGGATTCACCATCAATCCCTCACGGATATTCTGGCAAATCCTGTCTGCCGTATACTGGCTGTTTGGCGCTCTCCCCTGATACGGCTCGATGGTAATGCCATAGCTGTCATCATAGGCCAAGTAGCGATACCGCTCGGTGAGGATTGCCTTATAAATCCAGACCTTGAGGGCTTCATTTTCTGTCACCATCAGGTTCTGGCCTTTTTCATCGTAGCGGAAGCACTGCTTATCAAAGTCATAGCCGTATTCTACGAAAAGAGGCAGCGACTCATTCCGGTTCGCTGCCTGGATGCTGTTCATTGCTACAAAAGGATCAGCCATGGCCATCAATCCTCACAATCTCATCCAAAATAATGTACTGCTGAATCCGGTCGTTGATGAGCATGGGCATGATGGCCACGTACATGCCGGGCTTTAGTGTATCCGTATAGATGACGGAATCGGTGTAGTCATTATCGATATCATGATTATGGGACTGGTAAGCCGCATCACCGCTGCCGCCGGCACGATTCTGTGTCTCCGATACCAGATGCCCTTTAGCTGTGCGGCCATAACCTGCCAGGAGATAATGGGAAATCCACAGCTCCTCTTTGGTCAAAATGATGCCATTGTAGCGGACCTTGATATCTGGCGGCGAAGCCAGGATCTGCCCGATTTGAATGTCCGGGCTGTTGTTGCTACGGCTGACCTGCTCCATCAGATTCAGCAGGCTGATATACGGATTTTTCTGCATCTCCTGTCACCCCCTCGATGTCTTGATGATGGTCGCCGGATAATAGTCACTCCCCATATCGATGCTGCCTTCGTAGTGATGAAAACAGCCATAGACATGGGAGCTGTTGCCCCAGCAGCCTCCGCTTCCGTCATAGACGACGACATGCCAGTTCGGGTCCGGCCTGCTGTAGCGATTGTACATGATGATGTCGCCCTTTTCGATCTGCGACGGGTCATAAGGGATAGCCAGACCCTGCGCTTCGGCATCGGCGCGCAGCTGGTCGCAGCCTTTCACGCCATTGTTATATTCCTGCGCTGCAAAAGGGGAATAGCCCGCCGCAGCGATGGTCGCCCGGTCGACACAGCCTTCTGAGCCATAGGGCGACACGGTGCCGTCGAAGTTAGCCATGCATTCATCAACCACACTGCTGCCAGCAATGCTCCCTCCTAAAGAAGCTGCCTGGGCAGATGTCGATTTCGTTCCCGCTGGTGGCACATAGTCCGGGTTAGCATTGTACGATGTACTGTCCAGTTCCTGTTTCTGCTCATCCAGCAGTTTGTTGAATACCAGATGCAGCTCCATCAGGTGCTTGTTGCCTTCGATTTTATGGTTGTCTGACTTGATGAAGAACTGGCCCTTGAGCTGTTCTTCCTGGACTGAGACAGAAAACCCGGCGATACACTGGATATGACCGATGGCCCGGATGGACATGTCATGGGCGACGGTCTTCAGCATGGCCCTTGCCTGCGAGGCATCGTCCTGCTTGGGGTCGGCCTTGCAAATGGCCTGGATGAGACCGAATCGGTCGATATCCGTCTGATTGGGCAGTTCACCTTTCGTCTGTCCGGCACTATCGACGACGATGACCTTAGAAACCATGTCTTCGACCGACTCCGACACGGAAGCGCCGGTCAGGTTTGTCACATCGCTGATCAGGAAATTTTCCACCACCTGGTCGTTCATGCAGACCACGTTGAGCTTCCCTTCGGTCATGTAGATATGGTATCCCTTGCCATCCTGTGCGGATTGATAGGATAATGCCTGCTTGATAGCCTCCGTAGCCGAGATATCATCGGCAATGAAATTGCAGGTGACGGACAGGTCGGGAATAGTCCCGGCCGGAATAGAAAAGTCATTGATGGTCTGGCGGATGGCGTCGGCCACTGTGACGTTCGTGTACTTCTTGGTTATGCGGGACTTGGCCAGATAGACGATATTGTCAAAGGCTGTAAAATGCATCACGGAAGAGCCGCTCTCCCGGCTGCGGCCAAAAATACGTCCCTGGAACAGGTGGACAGTCTGCTGCGTCTTATCGTCAATGTGGATAAACAGCACCTCGTCCCCCAGTTCCAGTTCCGGATTCTGCCAAGATTTATCCCGCGTCGTATAGGCCAGATCGAATTCCAGCCTGCGTCCGGCCTGCTCGACGTCCCCGGACCAAGTTGCACAAATCAGCCAGCCCGTAAGGTCTGCGTTCTCGGGCTTTTTCTGGCCTTCCGTCTGAGCATCCTCGGTATTGGTTTTCTTATTGATTCTTTGCAACTGGAACATTTTCATCATTCCTTTTGAGGTTCATCGTCGTCAGGCGGATGATATCCCCGGGCGAAAGACCGCCGTTACGGACGATGCTGCGATAGATCTGGAACTTCGAGAACTGCTCATTGTTGAGCGTCACCGATTTCCCCACGGCCCGGCCGATGACGTTCCCGATACTGTCACCGGGATAATAGGTGATGTTCTTCTTCATCTTCGACCAGAACGACTCCGGCCGCTTCTTCAGCCCTGTCGCAGCATCGGTCTTTCCCGTCTCCGGTGCTGTGACGTAGCGGTACTCTGTCAGGCCCAGCTCGTAATAGACATCGCCGCTGCCGTCCTTTTCACCAAACTTGAAGGACGAAATCAGGCAGGGCATGGAAAGCGGCGTATCCGAAACCGTCAGCTGACAGACGCTGTCACCGGTACGCATCGTTTCCAGTTGGGCAATGTACGTATAAGGTGCCAGCCCCATCATGGCAAAGGGATAATCCTGGGCCGGGAAAAAGCCGGAAAGGGTCAGTGTCTTGAGTCCCGTCTTTCCCATCATGAGGTAGTCGCCGAAGTTATTGATGTTCACCGTGCCATGATTCGTATTGACAGATACCATCAGCTCCGAAGGCAGGAAGGGAAAGACCACCGCTGCCGATTCAGAAGAGAGAGAAATCGTGAGGGAAGATGCAGCCTGGCCGATGGCGTTCAACAGGGATGCTAAGAAAGAACTCATCAGATGGTCGCTCCTTTCATGCGGTTCATGCCGTACAGCCGGATCTTTTCCACCAGCTTGTCGGCTATGGCATCGATGTCCTGCTCGCTGCGGACGTTCATCGTATCGATGCGGATGGTGATGGAGTGGCTGCCTGCGTTCATGGCCTGCCGGATGCTTTCGTCATGCGGGACCACCGTACTGCCGTTTGGCAGGTAGACCAGCTCGCCCCGGCGGTCCTCGTTGATGACCGCAAAGCCGCCGCCAAAGTTCTCGACGCCTCCGGCAAAATGGCTGATGGGTTCAATATTGAATCCCACATGAGTCGGCGCCCCGCCTGTCAGAGACGGGATGTCGATGGACAGGCCGTTGACGCTGGCAATGAGTCCGTTCACCTGGTCGATGACCCAGTTCACGCCGCTCCGGAAGGTATCCTTGATGCTCTCCCAGATGCTGGAAGCTGTCTCGCTGATACCGTTCATAGCCCCATCCCAGGCAGAACTGATCCAGTTCATCCCCGCATCGACGGCGTCCGATACAGCCTGTATAGCCTGTTCGATATAATGCGACACGGTATCCCAGTTCCTCCACAGAAGGTACAAGGCAGCAATAATCGCGGCAATGATGATAATGATGGGATTGGCCATGGCTGCGGCGCCTACGGCACGGATGATGGTAATCATCATGCGTCCGGCAGTCAGAAAGGTACTGCCCATGCCCCTGGCCACGATGGCAATGCCCCGGCAGACCGGAATGAGTCCTTTGAACTGGGTCGAGAGATACTTCGAGACACTGCCGGCTTTGCTAATGCCCGTGGCAATAGAGTTGAAAGTACCAAAAGCCCTGCCGCCGACCGTCAGCACCCGCCCTAGGGTGGAACCGAAGAGCTGGAAGGTCACGATGCCAAAAGCCACCTGGCCGATCAGCGTTTTCTGTTCCGGTGTAAGCGCACGAAACCAGGCAGCCAGTTCCTTGACGCGCATCGACATGGCCTTGAAGTACGGCGTAAACGACACTGCTAAATCCATGCCGGCATTCTTCAGCTGGTTCATGGCAATCTGCATCTGCTCCGACGGGGTCAGCATCTTCTCATAGGCTTCCCGGGTCATGCCGGCAGACTGGGCCATCTGGTCCATGACCTTATCGAAGTCCCCGGCTCCCTTGCCCGTCAGGACCAGGATGCTGTTCAGTCCCTCGACAGAGCCAAAGAGCTGGGCCATCTGTTCGGCATCGCCGCCTGTCACCCGCTTCACTTCGTCCAGGAACTTCACCCAGCCCACGCTCTGCAGATGAGCCGCATTGAACTCAAGGCCAAGGGACTGAGCCAGTTTCGCCGCTTCGGCAGACGGCTTCAGGATGTTGCTGTAAGCCGCCTTGAGTCCGGTAATGGCCTCGCTGGTCCGGATACCGTTCTTGGTCAGGACTGCGATGGAACCGAACAGTTCCTGGGTACTGACATTGAGCTGTGCCGCAATGGGGATGACATTGCCCATGGACTGGGCCATCTCGCCAAAGGATGTCTTGCCGAAGTTCTGTGCCAGGAGCATCTGGTCCGTCACCGCCGTGGCTTCTTCTGCCGATTTTCCATAGGCATTGAGGACCGTGGTCACACCGTTAACGGCAGTCGTCGTGTCGGTGAAGCCGGCTTTCGCAGCAATTGTCATGTCTTTGACAAAGCCCACGGCATGGGCCGCATCGACACCAGCGGAAATGGCCTGGTAGACCGATTCCGAAAGATCAGCGACACCTGCGCCCGTTTCATCGCTGACAGCACGAATCTCATCACTGACCTTCTGCATGGAAACGACCGTCGTGTCGACCAAAGTCGAAATCTTGGCGATACCGTTAGCAAAGTCGCTGTGCAGCTTGAAGCCTGCCGTTGCGGCTGCCAGGATGGGGGCTGACAGCAGGGCCATCTTGTCTGATAAGCCGGAAATCTTGCTTCCCGTCTGCTCGATGCTCTTCGCCGTCCGTTTCTGGATGCGCTCATGCTCCGTCAGCTTGTCCGACAGTCCGCTGACCGATTGTTTCGCCGCCGCCATCTGGGTCTTCATGGTCCCCAGGCTAGCATTGACGCTACGCACGGTCGGCGTGAACAAATCCCGCAGCCGGATGGCGGCATCGATAACATTATTGGCCATGCTGTTTCACCTCTCAATGTTGTTACAGATATTAAAAATATAGTAAGATAAAAGAAATCTATCGTTACGGAGGAATTCCAATGCGCTATTTCAATGAAACAGAAAAAAGATTAGCTGAACGATATCACCATATGGAGCTTGGTACTTGCAAAATCTGTGAAGAATGTCACAAGAAAGAACATTTATCCTTACCGATTGGCTGCTGGTGCGTAGGTTCCGATTTTAATAAAACTTCCAAGAGAATTCTATTTGTCGGTAAAAATGCCAGAAACAATCCCGGCACGATTGAAGACGGCTTCCGCAATCCCTTTCAATATACCCGTGAATCTCTGTGGAACAAAAGCTGGCCATATTGGAGCTATACTCGTGCTATCACTCAGAGAATATTCGGTGACGATTCTATAGAACACATCGCATTTACCAATATTGTCAAATGCAACAATTCCGGAGGAAAGGATACTACCTCAGATTTTGTAAAATCCAACTGTATCCTAAACCTAAAAGTCCTTCAGCAGGAATTAAAGGTAATACATCCTACTCATATCATTTTTTATACATCTTGGTATTATGACGATTACATCCCTAACGTTTTTGACCGTTATAATATTCATTACAACGGTTTTAAAGACATTGGGAAAAGAAAAATGCCCTGGCAGGAAGCCATTTCCACTCTGGGCAATCAAACCTTTCATGTACTACGTGTCGGCCACCCACAATGCAAGAAAAAAAGCGACTTCGTCTATGAAATATCTAAGTGGCTTGAGCCTGCCTTATGACTTTATGGCAGATAGCCGTATTTTCAGCAGTTAATCCGATAATGCTGAAGATACTTTTTTATCGCGTTCTTCCATCTCATAGCGGATGAAAGCATACAGCACCTGCCGTTCGCCGTATCCCAGCTTCATGACCGCTGACGGCAGCAGGTGATGCTCCCGGAACAGGAGATACATCGCCT
>CABMPA010000025.1 GCA_902388315.1 uncultured Megasphaera sp.
CCGCGAAGGCGGCCGTACTGTAGGCGCTGGCGTCGTTTCCGAAATCGAAGGCTAAAAAATAGTTTGAAGTTTGTAGTACAGAGTTTGTAGCTAAAACTGCAAACTGAAAACTACAAACTTCATACTTAAAAGAGGCTGCCGCATATGCGGCGGCCTCTTTTTTGCGTGCATTTATGCAAAAAAGAGGCCGCAGTTCGCAGAATATTTATCGCCTGGCTGCGATTCCGTAGGGGACGTCCTGTGAAGGCGTCCCGCTACGCGCTGAGGGTTTCACGAAGCGTCGTTATCACTCTGAATCTATTGCGGCGGAACGCCGCATCTGAATCCAAGGCGGCCTGCGAACTGCGAACTGCGGGCCGCCCTTTGGGACGGCCCCTACGCGTGAAGCAGCTGCAAGCTGCTTCACTTTATCATGATGCAACGACATGGGACCCATGTTAAATTGATTCGATTATTTCTCAAAAACATAGAAAACTCCTTGCATGATGCGCCTTTTTGTAGTAAACTAAGTAAGTACGCGACAACAGGGTAATACCCTCTGCGGCGCGCTAAACTATGATATAAGATGTTGCCCGCCTTGCGGGGAAACTCTTATGGAGCAGTCTATTCAAGGAAATAGACGTTAGGAGGAATTAAGTAATGGCAAAACAGGAAAGAATTCGTATTCGCCTCAAAGCTTACGATCACAAAACGCTTGATCAGAGCGCGGCGAAAATCGTCGACACGGCGAAACGTACCGGTGCTATGGTATCCGGACCGATTCCGCTTCCGACAGAAAAGAACATCTTCACGATTCTTCGTTCTCCCCATGTTAACAAAGACTCTCGTGAACAGTTCGAACTCCGTACGCACAAACGCTTGATCGACATTCTCGAAGCATCCAACAAGACCGTTGATGCCTTGACAAGACTCGATCTGCCGGCAGGCGTAGACATCGAAATCAAATTATAGGAGGAGGTGCGATTATGTCTAAAGCTATTTTGGGTAAAAAATTAGGTATGACTCAGGTCTTTACTGAAGAAGGCGCAGTCGTCCCTGTAACCGTCGTCGAAGCTTCCCCGAACGTAGTTGTACGTGTCAAGACCGTTGATACGGACGGATACAACTCCATTCAGCTCGGCTATGGTGAAATCAAAGAAAAACATCTGACAAAACCCGTTAAGGGTCAATTCGACAAAGCAGGCGTTGCTCCTGTTAAGTATCTTCGCGAATTCCGTTTGACAGATACGCCGGAATATACGGTAGGCCAAACTCTGGCAGCTGATATTTTCGCAAGCGGCGATCTCGTCGACGTAATTGGCACCAGCAAGGGCAAAGGTTTTGCAGGTACCATCAAACGTCACGGTTTCCACCGCGGACCGATGGGTCACGGCTCCAAATCTCATCGTGAACCCGGTTCTCTCGGACCTATGACCAGTGGTGGCGGCGGTAAAGTCGTCAAAGGTAAAAAACTTCCTGGACAAATGGGTGGCAATCAGGCAACTGTTCTTCATCTCTCCATCGTCAAAGTCGACATGGACAAGAACCTGATCCTGGTTAAAGGTGGTATCCCGGGCGCCAAAGGCAGCCTCGTCATGATTCGCGATACTGTAAAACCCCGCTAATAGTTGTCTAAGGAAGGAGGATAAAATATAATGCCAAAAGTAAGCACGTATAATATTACCGGCGCACAGACCGGTGAAATCGAATTGAACGATAGCGTATTTGGCGTTGAAGTGAACGAAGCCGTTATGCGTCAGGCCGTTCTCCGTCAGCTCGCCAACCAGCGCTTGGGCACACATTCCACCAAAACTCGCGGCCTCGTTCGCGGTGGTGGCAGAAAGCCTTGGAAACAAAAAGGAACCGGCCGGGCCCGTGTAGGCAGTAGCCGCAGCCCGTTGTGGGTTGGTGGCGGTACCATCTGGGGTCCCCATCCGCGCTCTTACGCACAGAAAATGCCGCGTAAAGCTCGTCGCCTCGCCGTCAAATCCGCTTTGAGCGATAAAGTCAATACTAACGAATTGTTCGTCCTCGACGAAATCAATCTCGCAGCTCCGAAGACGAAAGAAGTCGTCGCACTCATCAACAACTTCAAATTCGCTGGTGAAAAAGTTCTTTTCATCACCGACAACGATGAAGTCGTAGAACGCTGCGCACGCAACATCAAAGGCGTTAAAGCCATTTCCACTACTGGCGTCAACATCTTTGACCTGCTCCACTACACGAAATTGTTCGTTACGAAGAGCGCTGTAGCTAAGATTGAGGAGGTGCTCGCATAATGAACATGCATGATCTCTTGCTGAAACCGGTCATCACTGAAAAAACAACGATGATGATGTCTGATGGCAAATACACATTCAAAGTACCGCTCCGTGCTAATAAAGTTGAAATCCGTAAAGCTGTTGAAGCCGTCTTCGGCGTCAAAGTTAAAAGCGTAGCAACACTTCGCACGATGGGCAAATTCAAGCGCATGGGTAAATACATCGGCAAGCGCCCGGATTACAAGAAAGCCATCGTAACCCTTCAGGAAGGCGAAACCATCGAATTCTTCGAAGGAGCTTAAGGAATTAACGAATAAGGAGGAGGCACTACAATGGCCATTAAATCATTTAAACCGTACTCCGCTAGCCGCCGTTTCATGACTGTTTCGACATTCGAAGAAATCACGGCGTCTAAACCGGAAAAATCCTTATTGGTCAAAGTAACCAATAAGGGCGGTCGTAATAACAGCGGCCGTATGACTGTCCGCCATCAGGGCGGTGGTCACAAACGCCGTTATCGTTTGATCGACTTCAAACGTATTAAAGATAACATCCCGGCAAAAGTTGCGACGATCGAATACGATCCGAACCGCTCTGCCAACATCGCTCTTCTGTTCTACGCAGATGGCGAAAAGAAATATATCATCGCTCCGAACGGCCTTAAAGTTGGCGACGTCGTCTACAGCGGCCCGGAATCGGATATCAAAATCGGCAACGCATTGCCGCTCCAGAATATCCCCCTCGGTACACTCGTACACAACGTTGAACTGAAAATCGGCAAAGGCGGCCAGATGGTCCGTTCCGCTGGTGAATCGGCTCAGCTCATGGCTAAAGAAGGCAACTATGCACTGCTCCGCCTTCCGTCCGGCGAACTTCGTCAGGTACACGTACGCTGCCGCGCTACGATCGGCGTAGTCAGCAACACGGATTACGAAAACATCACTATCGGTAAAGCCGGCCGTTCCCGCTGGAAAGGCATCCGTCCTGGCAACCGTGGTGTCGTCATGAACCCGTGCGATCATCCGCATGGCGGCGGCGAAGGTAAAGCTCCTGTTGGTCGTAAACGTCCGGTTACTCCTTGGGGTAAACCTGCTTATGGCGTTAAGACTCGCGACGCTAAAAAAGCTTCCAATAAATTCATTGTGAAGAGACGTAAATAAGTGTTGAGGAAAGGAGATAACTAAGTGTCCAGATCCATTAAAAAGGGCCCATTCGTAGCACACCATCTCTTGAAGAAAATCGACGCTATGAACGAAGCCAACGAAAAGAAAGTAATCAAAACCTGGTCCCGTGCATCGATGATCCTGCCGAGCTTCGTCGGCCACACCATCGCAGTTCACGACGGCCGTAAACACGTACCTGTCTATATTACAGAAGATATGGTAGGTCATAAATTAGGCGAATTCGCACCGACTCGTACATTCAAGGGTCATGCTAAAGCCGAAAAAGTAACTAAATAAGGGGGTAACATAAATGGCAGTAAAAGCTGTTACGAAACACATTCGCATTGCTCCCCGTAAAATTCGGATTGTTGCTGACTTGGTTCGGGGCAAAAACGTCGGCGAAGCTTTCGCTATCTTGAAATTCACTCCGAAAGTGGGTTCCCGTGTAGTTGAAAAAACTTTGCGCAGTGCCGTTGCTAATGCGGAACATAACAATGATATGGACGTTGCAAAATTGTTCATTTCTGAAATTTTTGTTGACCAGGATTCCACGATGAAACGTATTCATCCGCGCAGCCGTGGACAGGCCTTCAAAATTCTCAAACATTCCAGTCATTTGACGGTTGTTGTTGACGAAAAAGCATAAGGAGGGAAATGGAGTGGGTCAGAAAGTTAATGCCCATGGATTCCGCGTCGGCGTTTCCAAACCTTGGGACGCAAAATGGTATGCAGAAAAAGATTACGCTGCACTTTTGAACGAAGACGTCAAAATCCGTGAATTCTTAAAGAAACAGTTATACATCGCAGGTGTTTCCCGTATCGAAATCGAACGCTCTGCAAAACGTATCAAATTGATTATCCATACCGCAAAACCGGGCATGGTCATCGGCCGTGGCGGCGCAGGTATTGAAGATATTAAAAAAGCGTTGAAAGCCTTCACCACTAAGACTGTCGACGTAAATATCGCAGAAATCAAACAGGCCGAAATGGATGCAACCCTGGTTGCTGAAAACGTTGCCGGCCAGCTCGAACGCCGTATCGGCTTCCGCCGCGCTATGAAACAGTGCGTTGGCCGTACCATGCGTATGGGTGCTAAAGGTATCAAGATCATGTGCTCCGGCCGTCTTGGCGGTGCTGAAATCGCTCGCAGCGAAAGCCTTCGCGACGGTTCCATCCCCTTGCACACGCTCCGCGCTAACATCGACTATGGCTTTGCTGAAGCTCATACGACATATGGCTGCATCGGCATCAAATGCTGGATTTACAAAGGTGAAATCCTCCCGGAAGCCAAAAAAGCTCCGAAGAAACGCGAAGGGAGTGAAGCATAATGTTAATTCCAAAACGTGTTAAATATCGTAAACAGTTCCGTGGCCGCATGAAAGGCCAGGCACATCGCGGTAATAAAGTAGCTCATGGTGATTTCGGCCTCGTCGCTCTCGAACCGTCGTGGATCACGAACCGCCAGATCGAAGCTGCCCGTATTGCTATGACCCGTTATATCAAACGTGGTGGTAAAGTTTGGATTAAAATCTTCCCGGATAAACCGATTACGGCTAAACCGGCTGGTACTCGTATGGGTTCCGGTAAAGGCGCTCCTGAATACTGGGTTGCCGTTGCCAAACCGGGCCGCGTACTCTTTGAAATGGGCGGCGTAAGCGAAGAAGTTGCTCGTGAAGCAATGCGTCTTGCTGGCCATAAGCTGCCGATTAAAACGAAGTTTGTTGTTAAAGGTCAGGAATTAGGTGGTGAATAAAATGAAGGTTAAAGAAATCCGTGCGCTGAGCGCTGCCGAAATGGATGAAAAAGTGGTTAGCCTGAAAGAAGAATTGTTTAACCTCCGTTTTCAACATGCGACCGGCCAATTAGAAAATCCAATGCGTATCCGCGAAGTCAAGAAGACAATCGCTCGCATCAAAACGGTACAGCGTGAAGCAGAACTGAAAGCGCAGGCGTAAGAAACGTCCATAATTGGAATCTAAAAGGAGGTCACAAGCACAGATGGAAAGAAATGAACGGAAAATCCGCGTAGGTAAAGTTGTCAGCGATAAAATGGACAAAACCGTTGTCGTTGCTGTAGAATATAAGACACAGCACAAGCTGTACAAAAAACCGATTATCTCGACGGTCAAATTCAAAGCCCACGATGAAAACAACGAATGCCATGTTGGCGACGTAGTCCGCATCGAAGAAACTCGTCCGCTGTCCAAACAGAAACACTGGAGAGTAGTGACAATCGTAGAAAAAGCTAAATAAGCTTCATTAATTAGGAGGTTAAGCCATGATTCAGCAAGAAACTGTGTTGAATGTTGCCGATAACACTGGCGCCAAGAAAATCTTGTGCATCCAGGTCATGGGTGGCTCGTATCGTAAATATGGCAACATTGGTGATATCATTACCGCATCTGTTAAAGATGCATCACCCGGTGGCGTTGTCAAGAAAGGCGACGTAGTCAAAGCTGTTATCGTTCGTTCCAAGAAAGGTTTGCGCCGTGCAGACGGTTCTTACATCCGTTTCGACGAAAACGCAGCTGTCGTAATCAATAATGATAAAAGCCCGAAAGGTACTCGTATTTTTGGGCCCGTTGCCAGAGAACTGCGTGAAAAAGATTTCATGAAGATCATCTCCCTGGCTCCGGAAGTATTATAAGGAGGAGGTGTTCTCAATGGGTAAAATGCACGTTAAAACAGGCGATACGGTCATCGTCATCGCTGGTAAAGAAAAAGGCAAAAAAGGCAAGGTCATCGCAACGTATCCGAAAAAAGACCGTGTCGTAGTTGAAGGTCTTAACCTGGTTAAGCGCCACACGAAACCGAGTCAGAACAATCCTCAAGGCGGCATTATCACCAAGGAAGCTGCAATCCATGTTTCCAACGTAATGCTCGTAGATCCTGAAAGCGGCAAACCGACTCGTGTCAAAATGGTCCAGCAGGCCGATGGCACCAAAGTCCGTACAGCCGTAAAGAGCGGTAAAGCTATCTAATAAGAAGGGAGGCCCTTGAGAGTGTCCAGATTAAAAGACAAATACCTTTCCGAAGTCGTAAAAGGCTTGCAGGAAAAATACAATTATAAAAACGTAATGCAGATTCCGAAGGTTACTAAAGTTGTTATCAACATGGCCGTTGGCGAAGCTGTTACCAACTCCAAAGCCTTGGACGCTGCTGTCAATGATATGACCATCATTTCCGGTCAGAAACCGATCATCACGAAAGCTAAGAAATCCATCGCAGCTTTCAAAATCCGTGAAGGCATGAACCTCGGCTGCAAAGTTACCCTGCGCGGCGAACGGATGTATGAATTCCTCGACAAACTGATGAACTTGACACTGCCCCGCGTCCGTGACTTCCACGGCGTCAGTGCAACCGGTTTCGACGGCCGCGGCAACTATACCCTCGGCTTGAAAGAACAGCTTATCTTCCCGGAAATCGAATACGATAAGGTTGATAAAGCTCGCGGCATGGACATCACCATCGTTACCACTGCTACGACCGACGAAGAAGGCCGTGACATGCTGAAAATGATGGGCATGCCTTTTGAAAAGTAATAGAGGAGGATAACATACATGGCAAAGAAATCGATGCTTGAACGTGAAAAGAAACGTGAAAAAATGGTTGCCAAATACGCTAAGCTCCGCGCTGAACTCAAAGCAAAAGGCGACTATGAAGCACTTTCTCAGCTGCCGGCTAACGCATCTCCGGTTCGTCTGCACAACCGTTGCAAAGTAACCGGCCGTCCTCACGGTTATATGCGTAAATTCGGCATCTGCCGCATCACATTCCGTGAACTGGCTTATAAAGGTCAGATTCCTGGCGTTAAAAAAGCCAGCTGGTAACACGTATTCCATGGAGGGAGGTTTTTAGATTATGGCAATGACCGATCCGATTGCGGATATGCTCACAAGAATCCGTAATGCTAACTCGGCATATCACGAAAAAGTAGAAATCCCTGCTTCGAAGATGAAAGCTGCAGTGCTCGACATCCTCAAAGAAGAAGGTTTCGTCAAAAACTACGAATCCGTAAACGAAGGCAAAACGCTGAAAGTTACGTTGAAATATGGTTCTAATAAAGAAAAAGTAATTACCGGCATCAAGAGAATTTCCAAACCGGGCCTGCGCGTATACGCTGGCAAAGAAGAACTCCCGCGCGTTCTCGGTGGTTTGGGGATCGCAGTAATTTCTACGTCCCAGGGCGTTATGAGCGACAAAAAAGCTCGTAAACTCGGCTTGGGTGGCGAAGTTATCGCTTACGTCTGGTAAATCGTTTTGGAGGTGTCAATATGTCCCGAGTAGGTAGAATGCCTATTGATATCCCGGCAGGCGTAAATGTAAACCTCGATGGCCACGTAATTACCGTTAAAGGCCCGAAAGGCGAACTCACACGTACGCTCCACCAGGATATGAAAATCACAGTGGCTGACAACGTCATCACTGTAGAACGTCCGTCTGACGATAAAAATCACCGTGCACTGCACGGCCTGACCCGTGCCCTTGTTGCCAACATGGTAAAAGGTGTTTCGGAAGGCTTCAAAAAAGAACTGGAAATCGTCGGTGTTGGTTACAGAGCACAGATGAAAGGCAAGAAACTCGCCTTGACTCTTGGCTTCTCCCATCCCCTCGAACTCGATGCTCCGGCTGGTGTCACCATCGAATGCCCGAGCGCTACGCAGATCGTCGTTTCCGGCGCTGATAACGAAGTCGTCGGCGAATTCGCTGCTAAGATCCGCGGCTACCGCCTGCCTGAACCGTACAAGGGCAAAGGTATCCGTTATGTAGGCGAACATGTCCGTCGTAAAGCTGGTAAAGCTGGTACGAAAAAATAAGTAACATTTAATTAGAAAGGAGTGAATTCCTTGAAGAAGAGTAAAAACACAATCCGTTTGAAACGGCATTGGCGTTTACGCAAGAACATCAACGGCACGGCAGAACGTCCGCGTCTCAACGTTTTCCGCAGCCTTAACAATATCTACGCTCAGGTCATCGACGACCAGAACGGTGTAACTTTGGTTTCCGCAAGCTCTTTGGACAAAGAAATCAAAGGTCAGAACGTCAGCGGCGGCAACGCCGAAGGCGCAAAATTAGTCGGTGCTTTAGTTGCAAAACGGGCTATTGAAAAAGGTATCACGACGGTTATCTTCGACCGTGGCGGCTACATTTATCACGGCCGTGTTGCAGCTCTCGCAGAAGCAGCTCGTGAAGCTGGCTTGAAATTCTAATCAAGGAGGAAATAACACATGGCAAAAGTTGACCATGCAGGTCTCGAATTACAGGAAAATGTAGTATTCATCAACCGCGTTGCTAAGGTAGTTAAAGGCGGCCGCCGTTTTTCCTTCAGTGCCCTCGTTGTTGTCGGTGACGGCAATGGCAATGTCGGCGCAGGTTTAGGTAAAGCTGGCGAAGTTCCTGAAGCAATCCGCAAAGGCGTTGAAGACGCTAAGAAACATATGATTTCCGTTCCTCTCAAGAACGGTTCCATTCCCCACACGATCACGGGTATCTTCGGTGCAGGCAAAGTATTCCTGAAACCGGCTGCTGAAGGTACTGGCGTCATCGCTGGCGGCCCGGTCCGTGCCGTATTGGAACTGGCAGGCGTCCGCAACATCCTCACCAAATCGATCGGTTCTTCCAACCCGAACAACATGGTTCAGGCAACCCTCGAAGGCTTGAGCCGCTTGAAGGATGTCAACAAAGTTGCTGAACTCCGTGGCAAAACTGTAGAAGAAATTTACGGTTAATAAGGAGGATATAACAAGATGGCTCAGGTTAAAGTTACACTCGTAAAGAGTTTGGCAGGCCGTCCTGGCGACCAGCGCGCAACCATCGTTGCCCTCGGTCTCCACAAGACGAACTCCAGCGTAGTAAAAGAAGTCACCCCGCAGATCAAAGGGATGCTTCACAAAGTAGAACACTTAGTAAAAGTAGAAGAAATTTAATATAGAAGGAGGTGCGCTGAATTGAAACTTCATGAAATGAGTATTGTTCCTGGTTCCAAGAAAAAACGCAACCGCGTCGGCCGCGGCATCGGCTCCGGCAATGGCAAGACGGCTGGCAAAGGTATGAAAGGTCAGCTCTCCCGTAGCGGTGGCGGCAAGCGCCCGGGCTTCGAAGGCGGCCAGATGCCGTTGTATCGTTTGCTCCCGAAACGCGGCTTCAAAAACATTTGGGCTAAAGAATATGCAGAAGTTAACGTTTCTGTACTCAACCGCTTTGAAGACGGCACGACTGTCGATCCCGTCGCTCTCGTAGAAGCTGGCATCCTCAAAAATGTCCGCGATGGCGTCCGCATCCTCGGCAATGGTGAACTCGAAAAGAAACTCACTGTCGTAGCTAACGGCTTCACAAAATCCGCTAAAGCTAAAATCGAAGCAGCTGGCGGCAAGGTTGTAGTACCGGGAGAAGAACCGGTAGCAGAACAGTAGGGGTGATTTGCGGTGTTAGAAAACATCCAAAATGTACTGAACGTCCCGGAATTCCGGAAACGGGCAGTCTTCACTCTCATCATGTTCGTCATTTTCAGACTTGGCGTCCATATCCCGGTACCGGGTGTGGATTCGTCAGTCATTGAAAACCTCTTCAGCAGCGGCAACTTGTTCGGTCTTTTGGACTTGTTCGCCGGCGGGGCTTTGAGTAAGTTCTCCGTCCTGGCCATGAGCATCACGCCGTACATCAATGCGTCGATTATCATGCAGCTGCTGACAGCCGTTGTCCCGACCTTTGAACAATGGGCAAAGGACAATCAGGAAGGCCGCGATAAGATCCAAAAGGTCACGCGGTACGGTACGGTTGTCCTGGCATTGATCCAGGCTTTCGCCATGAGCTATGCGCTGAAAGTCAACAACGCCCTCATCGTCGACAGCTGGGCCATGGTCGTCATGGTCTCCCTGATCCTTACAGCCGGCACGTGTTTCCTCATGTGGCTCGGCGACCAGATTACAGCTGGCGGGATCGGCAACGGCATTTCTCTCATCATCTTCGCTGGTATCGTAGCGCGTTTCCCGCAAGGGTGCATGACGATTTACAAGTATATCCAGGCTGGTTCGATCAACGTCTTCCAGGCCTTGCTTTTTGCTGTTATCGCCTTGTTCATGATCGTCGTGGTCATCGAAGTCACCCAGGGTCAGCGCCGCGTCACGGTACAGTATGCGAAACGTATCGTCGGCCGTAAGATGTATGGCGGTCACTCGACACACATTCCGCTGAAAGTCAACCAGGCTGGCGTCATCCCCATCATCTTTGCTTCGTCTGTACTGATGTTCCCGATCACCATCGCACAGTTCGTACAGAATGAAACAGTCCAGTGGATTGCAAGCTTCTTTGCATGGGGCACATTGACCAACACGGTCATGTACGCACTCCTGATTATGTTCTTCACATATTTCTACACGGCTATTTCGCTGAATATCCCGCAGCTCACGGAAAACATGCAGAAGTACGGCGGCTTCATCCCAGGCATCCGCCCGGGCCAGCCGACGGCTATGTATATCGATCGCATCATGACGAGAATTACCCTCGCCGGTGCCTTCTTCCTGGCTTTCATCGCCATCCTGCCGAACTTTATCGGCTGGATTACGGGGATCGAAGGGGTCTACTTTGGCGGTACGGCCATCCTCATCGTCGTCGGTGTTGCCATCGACACGATGAAACAGGCAGAATCCTTAGTTTTGAATAGACAATATCAAGGATTTATGAAATAATAAGGGGGTAGTTTGAGTGTATATTCTTTTAATGGGCCCTCCGGGTGCTGGTAAAGGTACCCAGGCTGAACGATTGATTGAAAAATATGGTATTCCCCAGATTTCGACAGGCGACATGTTCCGGGCAGCTGTAAAAGAACAGACTCCGCTCGGTCTCGAAGCCAAGAAGTACATGGACAACGGCCAGCTCGTACCGGATGCTGTTACGGTCGGCATCGTCAAAGAACGCCTCGCCAAAGATGATTGCAAAAAAGGCTTCATCCTCGACGGCTTCCCGCGCACGACCAGCCAGGCTGTATCCCTCGATGCTATCCTCCGTGATTTGGGCATCAAACTCGATGGCGTCATCAACATCGCCGTCCCCGATGAAGAACTCATCAAACGGACGACGGGCCGTCAGATCTGCCGCTCCTGCGGTGCGACATACCATGTCACATTCAAACCGTCCAAGGTGAAGAACGTCTGCGATAAATGCGGCGGCGAATTGTATCAGCGCGATGACGATAAAGTAGAAACCGTCAAGAAACGCTTGAGCGTCTACGCGGCACAGACGAAACCGCTCATCGACTACTATAAGAATTCCAATCTCTACATCGAAATCGATGGCAAACAGAGCATGGAAGATGTCTACAAAGACATCGTTGCTAGTCTTGAAAAGAGTAAATAAGCATGATTATTTTAAAATCAAAACGGGAAATTGAGTATATTCGCGAAGCTGGCCGCATTACAGCCAACGCCCTTCAGCTCATGAAGAAGCTGGCAAAACCTGGCATTACGACAGGCGAACTCGACCAGCGCTGTGAAGAATACATCCGCAGCTGCGGCGCTTTTCCGAGCTGCAAAGGCTATTACGGGTTCCCGGCAACCATTTGCGCCAGCGTAAATGAAGAAGTTGTCCACGGCATTCCGGGCCACCGCAAGCTCAAAGATGGCGATATAATCAGCATTGATTTAGTAGTGAACAAGAATGGCTACCATGGCGATTCGACGGTAACGATTCCCGTCGGCCACGTTCATCCGGCGACCCTCAAGCTCTTGAAGGTCACCGAAGAAAGCCTCTATAAAGGCATCGAACAGGCCGTTGCGGGGAATCACCTCGGCGACATCGGCCACGCAGTCCAGTCGTATGCCGAATCCTTTGGATACGGCGTCGTCCGCGATTACGTCGGCCACGGCATCGGTACGGATATGCATGAAGATCCGGAAGTGCCGAACTACGGCATGGCCGGTCACGGTGAACTGCTGGAACCGGGCATGGTCCTGGCCATTGAACCGATGATCAATATGGGCACGGAAAAAGTCCGCCAGTTGAAAAACGGCTGGACTGTCGTCACGCGTGACGGCAAACCGGCAGCCCACTTCGAACATACAGTAGCCATCACGGAAAACGGTCCTGAAATCCTTACCCTTCCGGAAGAATAAGATGGAACGGACACAGATGATACCTGTCTGCACGGTCGTAGAAAGCCTGGCAGGCAGGGATAAAGGCCACTTGTATGTTGTTGTCGGCAGTCTGGCTTATCCCTACGTATGGATTGCTGACGGTAGAAAGTACAACCTGGATAAGCCGAAAAAAAAGAATTGCCGGCATCTCCGGATATTGGGAACGAGCGTATCCACTGGAAGCGCTGGTCCCGCGAGAATCAGCAATGAATGGATACGGTCCGTCTTGAACCGGGCTGTGAAGAATTGACCAGGGAGGTTACTATGTCGAAGGTAGATGTCATTGAAGTAGAAGGCGTCGTCGTTGAAGCTTTGCCAAACGCCATGTTTAAAGTCAAGCTTGAAAACGATCACATCGTGCTGGCTCATGTCTCCGGTAAAATGCGGATGAACTTCATTCGTATCCTTCCGGGCGACCGGGTCACACTCGAATTGACACCGTATGATCTGAATCGCGGTCGTATCACGTACCGCTTTAAGTAAGAGTATTACGCAGGAGGTTAATGATGAAAGTAAAACCGTCAGTAAAAAAGATTTGCGAAAAATGCAAAATTATCAAACGTAAAGGCCGCGTCATGGTCATTTGCGAAAATCCGAAACATAAACAGAAACAGGGTTAATAAGCAGGAGGTGAATGAATAGATGGCACGTATAGCCGGTGTGGATTTACCACGTGATAAACGAGTTGAAATTGGTTTGACTTACATTTTAGGTATCGGTCTTTCTTCTTCCCAGAAGATTCTGGCTAAGACTGGCGTAAACCCGGATACCCGCGTTCGCGACCTGACAGAAGACGAAGTACAGAAAATTCGTGAAGTCATCGGTTCCGAATACAAAGTTGAAGGCGACCTTCGCCGTGAAACAGCACTCAACATCAAACGCCTGATCGAAGTTAATTCGTATCGCGGCAAACGTCATCGTGCAGGTCTTCCGGTCCGCGGTCAGCGCACCAAGACGAATGCACGTACCCGTAAAGGTCCGAGAAAAGCTGTAGCAGGTAAGAAGAAATAAGATTCTTTAAGTAAGGAGGGAAACGATTTTGGCTAAGAACGTAAGAAGCAACAAAAGAAAAGAAAAGAAACACGTAGAATCGGGCGCAGCACATATCCGTTCTACTTTCAATAACACGATCGTTACGATCACTGATGCAAAAGGCAATGCACTGTCCTGGGCAAGTGCCGGCGGCCTCGGTTTCCGTGGTTCCCGTAAGAGCACTCCGTTCGCTGCACAGATGGCTGCTGAACAGGCTGCCAAAGCGGCTATGGAACATGGCCTTCGTCAGGTAGAAGTTTTCGTAAAAGGTCCGGGCTCCGGCCGTGAAGCTGCTATCCGCGCATTGCAGGCTGCAGGTCTTGAAGTCAACTCCATCAAAGACGTAACTCCTATTCCGCATAACGGCTGCCGTCCGCCGAAACGGAGACGCGTATAATCGTAGATAATTAACCAAGGTGTTTTGATTCTGAAATAGGAGGATTTTCCTAATGATCGATGATAACAAGTTTAAAGTTAAAACCGTCGAAATCAATGATGACGGTACCTATGGAAAATTCGTATGTGAACCTCTCGATCGGGGTTACGGAATCACATTGGGTAATAGTTTGCGGCGTGTCCTCCTGGCATCCCTGGATGGCGTAGCAATCACTTCGATTAAAATCGATGGTGTTCTCCATGAATTTTCGACCATCCCCGGCGTTCGGGAAGATGTTTCGGAAATCATCCTCAACCTCAAACAGGTTCGGATGAAATTCCTGGACGATGATATCGACGAACTCGATATCACTGTCGATATCTCTGGTGAATGTGAATTCACTGCAAACGATCTTAACGTAAACTCAGACATTGAAATTTTGAACCCGGATCTTCATATTGCCACACTGGATACCGATGCTAACATCCGTATGCAGTGCCACATTGAACGCGGCAAAGGGTATGTTCCTTCTACGAAGAACAAGAAAGAAACGGATATGATCGGGGTCATCCCCATCGATTCGATTTTTTCGCCTATTGTGCGCACCAACTACGAAGTAGGCAATATCCGGGTCGGCAACGAAATGGATTACGATTCGTTGACGCTTGAAGTGACGACGGATGGCAGCATCACTGCTGAAAACGCCGTCGCCAAGGCTGCATCCATTATGATCAGCTATTTGAACTACTTCCAGGACATCGCCACCGACGCCAAAGTCAATGACACGTTGGCCGAATTCACCAACAAAGATGGCGAAGAACCGGAAGCACCGACAGAACCGGACCTCAACGACATCAAGATTGATGTCCTCGATCTTTCCGTACGCGCTTCGAACTGCCTGAAACGTGCGAACATCTACACTTTGGGCGATCTCGTAGAACGGACGGAAGACGACTTGTCCAAGATTCGCAACCTCGGCAAGAAGTCTGTCGATGAAATCATTGAAAAGTTGCAAAAAGAAGGTTACGATTTAAAATCGAGTAACGAAGAATAGTTCGAGGAGGATGAACGATGGCTTATAGAAAGTTGGGACGAGACAGCTCCGCACGTAAAGCATTGCTGCGCAGCATTGTCACCTCTTTATTCCAGCATGAACGCATTGAAACGACCGAAGCAAAGGCAAAAGAACTTCGCAAAGTCGCTGACAAAATGCTTACCCTGGCAAAACGCGGCGATCTCCACGCTCGCCGTCAGGTCTTGGCATACATGATGGATGAAGACGTTGTCAAAAAACTGTTTGACGAAATTGCACCGAAATACAAAGATCGTCAGGGCGGTTACACTCGCATCATCAAAACTGGCGTTCGCCAGGGCGATGCTGCTCCGATGGTAATCATCGAATTAGTATAAGCTTGTAAGAAAAAGGGGCTGTCGCATTAGACAGCCCCTTTTTGAGCTTTAAGTTTGCAGTTTGTAGTTTTTAGTGAAGGCTTTTAAATTTAAAGCCATCTTCT
>CABMPA010000026.1 GCA_902388315.1 uncultured Megasphaera sp.
CCGGAATGACGAGGTCGATGCCGAACATGTCGTCATCCGGGAAGGCCAGGCCGGCATCGATGACGATAATGTCGTTCCCGTACTGGATGACCGTCATATTCTTGCCGATTTCACCTAAACCGCCTAAGGGAATTATCATGAGTTTTTCTTTTTTAGCCAAAATATACCTCCTAAAAATAAATATAGTGTATCCGTTCCAACCGGAGCCCGGCATGCCAGGCTACAGGTCTATCCTATATTAAGATATAACGAACAGTAATGGATTTTGTTCCTTACCTCATATTTTCCGTTATTTCCGGGACTCTGTCAATAATCTATTCTCTTTTTTTGTGAAAACTCTTACTTTTCATAAAAATTTTACATTTACTTTGCCGCTTTAATGACCTTTTCCGGTACTGTCAGCTGGGTTCCCTGGGGCAGGGCGGTGCAATCAATGGTCAGGCTGACTTCACTCAGCTTGATGAACGACTGAGCTACCGCCTTGTCGGCGTCGCTGCGGCCATATTCATCGACCAGGGTCAGGGCCAGGCTGCGCAGCTGATCGGTCAGCGGCAGGGAAATGCGGGAAATGCGCTTCGTCGCCGGGTCGATAGTGACGACTGTCGTCAAGTCGCCGCACTGCTGCAAGCCCTGGAGGACTTTGGCCGTAACGCGGACTTGTTCATCTGTCATGCCATTTTTCTTCCACAAAGCCTGGTCGGCGGGATTGTAGATGCGGGAGGCATCGAAGACGACGTTATAGTCATTGCCGCCGGCAGCTGTAACGGTTTTCACGCCAGCCAGGACATTATGGCTGCCTGTCAGGTAATCAGCCAGGGGTTTGCTATCCTTCAGGTCATAGCTTTTCTTTTCCCAAGATCTGTCATCGCTCTGATTGTTGTAGTAGACGTCAAGCTTCTTACCGTTCTGCACCACATAGGCTTTTCCTTCCGGAGCCTTTTGCAATGTCGTAGCGGCAAACCCCGTCGTCTTCGCCTGGGACTGGATGACGAAAGGCCGTTCCTGGACGTCGATATTATTGACAATAGCGCCTTCACCGATAAAAGGCATCTTGAGGCCCAGTTTCAACGTATAGGAACCCTGAGGATGGGCCGCCATGTTGCGGGCTGCTTCTTCATACGTCGCCTGCGGCGAAGCAGCCAGTGCCATACTGCCGATGGAGGCCGCAGCCATGACCAGGCAGCACAGTTTCTTCCAAGAATGTGTTAATTTCATTTCGTCCACCCTGCTTTCTTATATAATTCATAAAAATGATGAATCGGACCATGGCCCTTGCCAATCGGTTCGGCATGGGCAATGCCTTCAAATACGTACTCTTTGGCCGCGCCGACAGCCTCTGGCAGGCTCAGGCCATTGGCCAGGTTCGAGGCAATGGCACTCGATAAGGAGCAGCCGGTACCATGGGTACTCGTGCTTTCCAGGCGTTTTCCCTTATAATAATGAAAATCCTGGCCGTCGAAGAGGATATCCGTCGCATCGGCAATGCGATGACCGCCTTTGACCAGAACGGCTTTAGCCCCCATGGCAGCAATGGCTTTCGCCGCTTCTTCCATGTCATGCAGGCTTTCAATGGTTTTCCCCGTCAGCACTTCGGCTTCCGGCAGGTTTGGCGTCAGGACATCGGCCAGGGGCAGGAGGACTTCCTTCAGCGTCTGTTCGGCTTCCGGTACCAGCAGGCGATGGCCGCTGGTAGCTACCATGACCGGGTCGATGACGACATACGGCGGCTGGTATTGTTTCAATTTATCAGCGATGACGCGGATCGTCTCGGGTACACTGACCATGCCGATTTTGACGGCGTCGACGTCGATATCCTCAAAGACCGCATCGATCTGCGACGCGATGAGCTCCGGCGTGACATCCATGTAACCGCGCACGCCCTGGGTATTCTGGGAAACGACGGCAGTAATGACATTCAAAGCAAAACAGCCATGGGCACAAAAAGTCTTGCAATCCGCAGCGGCACCGGCTCCGCCAGAAGGATCCGTCCCGGCAATGGATAATACATGTTTCATCATGAGTAAAACCTCCAATTTATTCTTTATAAGAAGGTCCCAAGAATTTCAAGGCCTTCGGATGGACATAGAAGAGCAGCGATGCCGAACCGATGCGGCCGCCGTGGACGTCGAAGTCGAACAGGGCCATGCTGCCCGTCTTGAAGTCAACAGCTGTCCCCGTCCAGGCCTGAGCCCAACGGTCAAGAAAGGGCGAATGACCGACGATACACACGACATCGGCAGTTTCCCGGCTCAAAATCTCGTCGTACACGGCGACTAAATCACCAGAAGCAATGGCTTTATGCGTATGGAACTGTCCGATAGGCAGGTGTTTCTCCAAATAAGAAGCCGTCTGGCACGTCCGCACATACGGGCTGGCCCACAGGGCCGTCTTTCCCGCCGGCCACCAGGATGCTGCCCATTTTGCCATGGACGAAGCCTGGTTGCACCCTTTTTCAGTCAGTTCACGCAGTTTATCCGGCTGATGTAAATCAAAAGGCTGCGCCTTCCCGTGGCGCATTAAACAAACGTACATAAACTACTCCCCCTTTAAAGGCCCCATTTATTCGGCAACATGCTCCAGGCCGACATCGAGCAAGGTAAAGACGTGAGCATCGGCCAGCGAATAGTATACGGTCTTGCCATCGCGGCGGAACTGGACCAGCCGGGCATCGCGCAGGATGCGCAGCTGATGGGATACGGCAGACTGACCCATGCCAAGCTCATCGGCAATATCCCGTACACAGACTTCCTGGTTCATGAGAGTGCGCAGGATACGCAGCCGCGTCGGATCCCCGAGGACCTTGAAGACATCGGCCAATGGCTGGATATACTGTTGTGAAAGTTCCGGTGCTTGTCGTTTCAATGCTATCGCTCCTAATGCTGTTATCACTGTCTGTCTTAATCGTTTTATTATAGCACATTTTCTATAACTCCTGCTAGAGGGCAGCGGCTCCTGCCTGAAAGCTGGCCCCAGGAATAATAAGTGAATTGTAAAAAGTCCTAAAAATGCCTGAAATGTCCTATGAAAAGCCTTTTTCTCCAGGCATAAATACTTTATAATGATAACCAAAACGCAAGTATATACTTTTTTTAAGGAGTGAATCTCATGAATGAAACAATCCATACCCTCATCACGCGGCGCAGCGTCCGCAAGTACAAAAAAGCTCAGATCAGCGACGAAGACTTATACCTGATCCTCCAGGCCGGCACATACGCCGCCAGCGGCCACGGTCTGCAGCCCTGTAACATCGTCGTCATCCAGAATACGGATACCCTGGCCCGTCTGAGTGCCCTCAATGCCAAAATCATGGGTACGACGAGTGACCCCATGTACGGAGCCCCGACGGTCATCCTGGTCCTGGCCGATATGGAAAAATCCCCCAACGCCTGGTCCGACGGCTGCCTCATCCTGGGCAACCTCATGAATGCCGCTGCCTCCCTGCACCTCGGTTCGTGCTGGATCAACCGGGCCAAAGAAGAATTTGAAACGCCCGAAGGAAAAGCCCTGCTCAAAGAATGGGGCCTTCCGGAACATCTCGTCGGCGTCGGCCACTGCATCGTCGGCTACGGCGACGGACCGGAACCGGCCGCAGCCCCGCGGAAACCAGATTTCATCAAATTTGTCAAGTAGGGGACTAGTCGCATGAAGTTTTCTGCCATCATGCAAGCCCCCATTTAACTTATAGTTTGTAGTACAGAGTTTGTAGAAGATGGCTTTAAATTTAAACCCATTCACTACAAACTGCAAACTTAATGCTCAAAAAACGAAGCTGTCGCATTAAATAAGACCTTTAATGCGACAGCTTCGTTTTACATTCCGGGCAATAGCCGTAGAGTTCTAAATTATGGCCGACGATGTCGAACTGCGTCTTTTGAGCCACTTCTTTTTCATAGTCGCTGAGCGGGCAGTGGGACAGGTCGACGACTTTATGGCAATGTAAACAAATGAGCCGGTGCGTATGGCCGGGCCGGCGGAGGGAAAAGCCGTATTTTCCTTCATCGGGAAGAAAAATCTTTTCTGTCAGTTTACGCTCTGTAAACATTTCCAGGATACGGTACACGGTGGAAAAGTTGACCTTACAGCCTTGTTCCATCAGAGCCGTATAGACGGTTTCGACGGTCACGACACTCGTTTCCCGGCTCAAGATGGCCAGGACGCCGTTGCGGGCCTTTGTACTCTTCAGACCATGTTCACGTAAACAGGCTCTATAATCGTCAGTCATGGACGGCGCCTCTTTTCTTGCAGCGAAAAGACACATTCTTTATAGGCGATGACCAAAAGCAGCATGGCAACTGACGTCAGGGCCGTGACACCGCCAGGAGCCGCATCGATATAATAGGACAGCAGGAGTCCCGACAGGATGTCGATGAAGCTGAAGACGACAGAATAAATGAGTGTCCGCCGGAACCCCTTACGCAGCTGCAAGGCCGTCGCTACGGGCAGGGCGATAAGGGAGCTGATGACCAGGATGCCGACGATGCGGATGGAAACGGAAATCGTCGCCGCAACCAAAACGGCAAAGATATAGTTGATGAGTTTGCTGCGGACGCCGGCGATCTGGGCGCCGTCTTCATCAAAGGTCAGCATGACCAGCTGAGGATAGAGTTTGGCGATGACAGCCAGGGAAACGACGCTGAGGGCGACGACGGAATAGACATCGCCTGTCGATACGGTCAGGATGCTGCCGAACAAGAAGGATTCTACATTGGTGTGGACCAGACCGGCACTGATGATAGTGATGGCAATGCCCACGGAGAGGGACAAGATGATGACCAGGATCAGTTCGGCATAGCGGCGGAAGCGGCGGCGCAGGACTTCGATGAGGATGCCGAAGAAGCTGGTCAGGCCAAAGGCACTGAGGACCGGGTTCCAGTCAAAGAGGAGGCCTACGGCGACCCCGGCCAGGGACGCGTGCGACAAAGCGTCACCGATCATGGAATAGCGGCGCAGGACCAGGAAGATGCCGATGAGCGGGCAGACGATGGAAATGAGCAGGGCTACGATAAAAGCATTCTGCATAAAGGCATATTCAAACATTACTTATCCCCTCCCATCGTGGCCGATACGTATTCATCGAGGTAAGCCTTAGGCGAGCAGAAATGGCCGCGGCCGCCGACGACGTGGAACATCTTCGTCGAATTGCGGACGGCAAATTTCAGATTGTGTTCGACGGTAATGACGGTGACCCCTTTATTTTCATTTAAATCCTTAATAAAGGGATAGAGTTCTTCCTGGCTGCGGACATCGATGCCCGTCGACGGTTCATCGAAGATGAGCAGGTCCGGATGACCCATGAGGGCCCGGGCGATGAGGACTTTCTGGCACTGTCCGCCGGACAAGTTGCCGATGAGCTGGTCTTTCAGGGAATAGACGTTCATCTGTTCCAGGCAGTCCCGGATGATTTCTTTATGCTTCAAGTGCAGGACCTGGCGATAACAATTGAGGACTTCCCAGACCGTAATCGGGAACTGGCTGTTCAGCGTCTCAAAGCGCTGGGGCACATAGGCCCGATGACGATAGGTATTGGAAATCGACCCCCGGCTCGGTGACAACAGGCCCAGGATGAGCTTGATAAGCGTGCTCTTGCCGCTGCCGTTCTCGCCGACGACGGAAATATAATCACCGTCACGGATAGTCATGTTGACATCTTCTAACAGGTACTGCCCGTGTTCATAGGCAAAATAAACGTGCTGTAAATCAATCATAGCTTGCCTCCCTTGTCAGTAATCTCGAGCCCTTATTATAGCCCCGTCTAAACGAAAATGCAAGGCATTTGCAAATAATTGACAAAAAAAGGCGCCCGTGATACGATGGACGCCATAGGAGGTCTCTACTATGTTTTTTCATATCCTCAACCGCCTGGCCCGTTACGTCATGGTCCTGGCGGCCTGCTTATGCCTCATCGGCCTGGCCGGCTGCGGTCCGGCTGCCGATGTACCCGATGACGGTAAATTAAAAGTCGCTGTCACCTTCGACGCCCTAAAAGAATTCACTCAGGCCGTAGGCGGCGACAAAGTCGATGTCTACACGCTCATTCCCGACGGGACGGAGCCTCATGAATTCCAGCCGACGACACAGACCATTAAACATCTCGGTAAATCCCAGCTCTTCGTTTACAGCGGCCTGGGCATGGAACCGTGGGCCCCTAAAGTCGTCAACGCCGCCAAGAATACGGCGCTCCACACAGTCGACGCGTCCCAGGGCGTCACGCCTATCGCCCTGACCGATGAAGAAGACATAAAAGAACATGGCGCCTACGACCCACACATCTGGCTGAGCCTGGTAAACGCCCAGATTGAAGTTTCCAACATCGCCGCTGCCCTGGCCGAAACTGACCCGGCCAACGCCGACTACTACCGCAACAATGCGGCGAACTACAAGAAAAAGCTCCAGGCCCTGCAGGACGAATATGCCCGTAAATTCGCCAGCGTCCCCCGCAAGGATTTCGTCACCGGCCACGCCGCCTTCGCCTACCTCTGCCGTGACTTCGGCCTGACCCAGCACAGCGTCGAGTCCGTCTTTTCCAGCGGCGAACCCAGTGCCCGCCAGCTGGCCCGTCTGGCTGATTATTGCCGGGCCAATGACGTGAAGACCATCTTCGTCGAGGACATGGTCAGCCCGAAAACGTCGGAAACCTTGGCCCGCGAAGTCGGTGCCCGTGTCGAAACGATCCACACCATCGAAACGAGCGAAGACGACGAATCCTACCTGGACCGTATGCGCGACAACCTGGAAAAAATCTACGCCAGCAGTCTGCACTAATGGAGGAATACCATGCAACATAAAACATATAAAGCAGCCATTTTTGATATGGACGGAACCGTCCTCAACACCCTGGAAGACCTGACCAGCGCCTTGAACCACGTCTTAGCCGAAACGGGGCATGACCCTGTCTACAGTACGGCCCAGGTCCGCCAATTCTTCGGCAGCGGGGTACAAGTCGCCATGACCCGCGCCCTGGCCATCGAAAAGGGCGTGGCTGACTATGATCAGCTGGAATACGTCGGCCAGCCCGGCGATATGATTACGCCGCGCGTCGACGCGCAGGAAGTCCGCCGCATCCAGGACATCTTCCGCCCCTACTATGCTGCCCACTGCGCCATCCAGACGGGCGAATACACGGGCATCAGCCCGCTTCTCCGCCAGCTCCGGGACAAGGGCATTCAGACGGCCGTCGTCTCCAATAAGCCCGACCTGGCTGTACAAAAACTGACAGCCGATTACTTTCCGGGACTATTCGACCTCTCCCTGGGCGAACAGCCCCAGATACAGCGAAAGCCTGCGCCGGACATGGTCGTCAAAGCCTTGAAAGACTTAGGACTCACGCCGGAACAGGCCGTTTACATCGGCGATTCCGAAATCGACATCCAGACCGCACAAAACGCAGGACTGGACTGCCTCAGCGTCACCTGGGGCTTCCGCTCCAAAACCTTCCTGAAAGCCCACGGTGCCCGCTTCCTCGTAGATACACCAGAAGAAATCGCTACATTCTTTTAAAATCTAAATCTTATTCTCCATCCGGTACGAACCAAAGGCCATTATTATTTTTCTTCATATATTCTTTGAATTCGTCGGAATGATAAGCATCGGCAATATCTTTAACCCATTGTGCATCTTTATCTTTATCCTGGACAACGAGCTGTAACAGGAGATGAGGTAAAATATCTTCTTTAGCTAAAGCCGTCTGAGGATCGATTTTAGCATTATAAATGATAGCGCCAGTGATGACGATGTAACTGAAATCACTGCGTACAGACGGGATAGTCAAAGACTTCATTTCTGTAAATTTCAAGTGATGCGGATTTTCTACGATATCCTGCTGAGTAACTGTCGACAAGTCCTTATTCGGATCCAATTTAATCCAGCCAATTTTCTGGAGCAGCGCATAAGCGCGAGCTGTATTAGAAGCATCGTTCGGAACCGCAATCGTATCGCCATCAGCAACCTGATCTAAAGAAGTCTTAGAGCCAGGGAAGATGCCGGCAGGTACTGTCGGGATTGGTGTAATAGCCACTAAATGGCCGTTTTGTTTCTGATTGAAGTTTTCCATATAAGCCGTATGCTGTTCGACGTTGAAATCGACTTCACCTTCATTCAAAGCTACATCGGCCTGTAATAAATCAGACATGTCCTTGCCAGTAACTTTATACCCTTTCTTTTCCAAAATAGGCTTAATGCCCTTTTCAAAAAGGTCAGAATACGGACCCTGTGATTTACTGTACGTCAGTTCCTTTTTGTTAGCACTGGATGCACTGTTGCCGTCGCTGCCACATCCAGCAAGAAAAGCAGCTCCCATGATGACTGCCATAGCCATGACACCAAATTTTTTCCATGTTTTCCATTTCATATGAATACCCCCTAAATGAACATCCCTATATATGATAGTGTGCAACCTTAATGATTGCGCGTCTTATAGGCAAAATGATTCCCTATGGATTGAATGATTTGTACAAAAATAACTAAGATGACGACCGTAAAGAACATGAGCGGCGTATTCAATCGTTCATAGCCATACGTTAAAGCTAAGTCACCGACACCACCGGCCCCAATGACACCAGCCATAGCCGTCGCTCCGATAAGGCCTATAGTCCCAGTCGTAATCGATAAGATGAGAGAACTTTTAGCTTCGGGAAGTAAAAAATACCAAACGATTTCAAAATAAGAAGCTCCCATAGACTGCGCTGCTTCCACAATTCCCTTGCTGACTTCCAAAATGGAATTTTCAAAAAGTCTCGTCAAATACGGAGCAATAAAGATAACCAGTGGAACTAAAGCGGCCGTTGTCCCAATACGAGTCCCGACAATCATTTTAGTTAATGGCAAAATAAAAACCATCAAGATGATAAAAGGGATACTGCGGATAATGTTAATAACCGTATTGAGGACAGTAAATACATATCTATTCTTTAAAATACCATCTGCATTGGTCAATACTAAGATGACAGACATGATAATCGCCAAAATAGTTCCCAGGAACAAAGAAACAAAAACCATATATACAGTTTGTTCTGCCGCCAAGATAATCTGCGACATAGGTACGCCTAAATCAATCATTATAACTCAACCTCCTGCCACTGAACCTGCTGTTCATCAATGTATCGAATAACCTTGGCAATCTCTGCATCATCTCCAATAATCTGAAGAATAAAGATGCCAAGAATCGTCTTTTGTAGTTCATTGACCGATGCAAAGAGGATATTCGTCTGCACGGAAAAGGTCTTGTTGATATGATACATAAGGTGGTCTGTCGCGTTATCTCCAAGGAAGCGAAGTTTCAAGATTTTATAATTCCCCTTTTCCTCATGGATCTTGGCAACGACAGACGGCGGAATCTGGTCGGGAATAACCGTACGGACAAATTTTTTAGTCATATCCTGTTGAGGATTACTGAAGACTTCCAGAACAGATCCTTTTTCTACAACTTTACCATGTTCCATGACGGCAACACGGTTGCATAGACGCTGAATAACTTGTATTTCATGCGTAACGATAAGCATGGTAATATTTAATTCTTTGTGAATCCGTTCAAGGAGCTGCAAAATCGATTCGGTCGTTTCCGGGTCCAGGGCACTTGTCGCTTCATCACACAAAAGGATAGACGGATCCGTAGCCAGTGCGCGGGCAATGCCAACGCGTTGTTTCTGCCCGCCAGAAAGCTGTCCTGGGTAAGCATCGGCCTTGTCAGCTAAATTGACGTATTCCAAAAGTTCCATGACTTTTTTATGCATTTTGTCTTTATCCGCTTTATTAAGCCGTAAAGGAATAGCTACATTGTCAAAAACGGTCCTCGAGTCAAGAAGATTGAATTGCTGGAAGACCATGCCAATGGATTTGCGAAGTTTACGCATTTCATTGTGAGAAATTTTACTCAAATCCTGGCCATTGATTTCTACATGACCTTCTGTTGGCATTTCCAAGCCATTGACCATACGCAGCAGCGTCGATTTACCCGCACCGCTGAACCCGATGACGCCAAACATGTCTCCGTCCTCAATAGTCAATGATACATGCTGTAACGCTTGTGTAGTGACACCTTTGCTTTTAAAGGTCTTGCTGACATCTTTAAATTGAATCATTCCTTGCTTCTCCCTTCTTGCTGAATCTGTTCCACTGCCTGACAGGCCAGTTCAGCCATATATTGTGAAGCCGGATATAGTGCGGCTGGATTTACCTTGAATTTAGCATTGTGATTTGGATAGGAATGGCCAGTCCCGACAAAAACAAAATAGCCCGGTACCTTATCGTAATAAAAGGCAAAGTCTTCGCCTCCCAGGGAAGGGGCCATCGGTTGTTTATCAAAGCCCTGTTTATCAGCTACCTTACGGGCTAAGATACCCCAATGGGCATCATTGATTAGAGCTGGAGGCCCGGGGATCCAATTTACTTCAGCTCTGGCTCCATAAGCAACCGCCGTTGAAGCAGCTAACGTTTCAATTCGATTCCGGATTGCTTTCCGCCCTTCTTTGCCCATACTCCGCGTCGTCCCTTCAACAAAAGTTTCGTCTGGAATTACATTCCAGTTGTGGCCACCTTCAATGTGCGTAACACTGACCAAAGTAGCGGCGAAGGGATCCATGTTCCGACTGACTACGGTCTGGACAGCACCGACAAAAGCAGATGCCGTTACAATAGGATCCACTCCTTTATCCGGATGAGCTGCATGGACGCCCTTACCATAAAAAGTAATATGAAAAGCATCGACAGCCGCCATAGCCGGGCCGTCAAGGATACCCATTTGACCGACATCGAGAAGCGGCGTGCAGTGCATCCCAAAAATCACGTCGACATCATCAATGATGCCAGTTTCAATGATTTTCAAGGCTCCGCTCGGGCCTTCTTCTCCCGGCTGGAAAATAATACGGATAGTCCCTTGAATATCGGCTTCCCGTGCTTTCAATAGATAAGCCGCCCCTAAAATAGAAGCTGTATGGAAGTCATGTCCGCAGGCATGCATACAACCGGGATGTTCCGACCGATAAGGTACGTCGGCTTCCTCCATAACCGGCAGGGCATCAATATCACACCGGATAGCAACAATAGGGTGTTTTCCCGTCCCTACTTCTGCAACGACTCCTGTTTCTAAAGGAAGGTCCAAAATATGAAGCCCACCTTTTTGTAAGTCCTGACGGATACGTTTGGTCGTTTCTATTTCTTTAAAAGACAGTTCCGGATGACGATGGAACCATTGAAATTCATCATGAATATATCGATCTATGTCCTGTATCATATACATAACCCCTCTTTCTCATTTTCCCTATATCCTTCTGCGAATACATAAAAAGGCCACCATCCCCTATGACAGAGACGGTGGCCCGCGGTTCCACTCTGTTTACAGACAAGACTGTATCTCATAACCGTATAACGCCGGTCAGACGCAGCTGCATACTTAAACTTCCGCAGCCATGCAACCAAAGGCATTCCAGCCTGTTCCCTAACGATGCAGGCTTTCAGCCCCAGACCTGCACTCTCTGACGCAGTACACAGGTGTACTTGTTTTGGTCATCGCATTTCTCAATGTTTACGCCTATGGTACTATCCAAAAAGCTACTTGTCAAGTATACTTTATTCTTTTTTATATATTTTCCAATAAATTCATAAAAAAATTCATGTTAGCATATCATTTTAATAAATATTATTTTGATTCATTCAGACACGCCTTGTCAATTCCCTCATAAAATGTAATAATGTTTTAAAAATACGCTCATGTTTTTGACTGGAGGCTGGTTTCTATGTACTTAAAGCGAAAAATAGATGACTTCCTCATTCAGTGGAAAGAAAGTCCGCGGAAAAAACCGTTGATTGTAAAAGGGCCGCGGCAAATCGGAAAGACTGAATCGATTCTGCATTTTGGACGTCAATATTATCAACATGTCGTTTACATCAATTTCGTCGAAGAACCGAAATACCAATCCATTACGGCCGATGGCTATAAGGCATCTTCTATCATCAAGATGATATCCCTCATCGATCCGTCTAAGCGTTTCGAGTCCCATAAGACTTTAATCATTTTCGATGAACTGCAAGCTTTTCCGGAAATCGCCACAGCTTTGAAATTCTTTCAGATTGACGGCCGTTTCGACGTCATCTGCAGTGGCTCCATGCTGGGCATCAATTATCAGAAAATCGAAAGTAACAGTGTCGGCTATAAGACGGATTACACCATGTATTCCCTGGATTTTGAAGAATTTCTATGGGCCAAAGGATATGCATCGGATATCCGCCAATCCTTATTTGACCATATGACGGCGCTGACTCCTTTCAATGACCTGGAACTCTCTGTATTCCACGACTTATTCCTCGATTTTTCGATTCTCGGCGGCATGCCGGCCGTCGTCCGGGATTATATTGAATACGGCACGTTTGAAGGTTCATTAGATACACAGCGTCAGTTATTAGCCGACTACAATGAAGATATTCGTAAGTATGCTCAGGGCTTGGACCAGGGCCGTATCTTGAATGTCTTTGAACATATCCCGATCCAGTTAGCCAAAGACAACAAGAAATTTCAAATTTCCAAAGTAGCCTCTGGCGCTCGCTTCAAGGATTACCGCGGCTGTATCGAGTGGCTCCGCGATGCAGGCATCGTCAACGTCTGTTATTGCCTCAATTTTCCGGAACTACCGCTAAAAGGAAATTACGATGACACAAAATATAAACTCTACGTCGCCGACACGGGGCTGCTCGTCGCTATGCTCGACGAAGAAGCGCAAGAAGATTTACGGGCTCATAAAAACCTCGGAGTCTACAAAGGGGCATTATATGAAAATATCGTAGCCGAAGGGCTGACGAAGAGCGGATATGCTCTGTATTACTTCAAAAAAGCCTCGTCGACACTAGAAGAAGATTTCTTCGTCCGCACAGCAGACAGCCTGGTCCCTATTGAAGTCAAAGCGACGAATAATAAGTCCAAATCACTGACTACGTTGATACAAAGTCCGTCTTATAGTGACATCCGCTTCGGCATCAAGCTCATCGGCGGTAACATCGGCCATGAAAATGATATTTACACCTTTCCTTATTTCTGTACTTTCTTAGTCCGCGATTTTCTCCGCCAGCTCCCGCCGGTTCCGGCTCATATGGTATAATAGGAGCAGAATGATTACGTTTGTGAGGTGCGGATATGTCGACGGAAAAACGGATTTTTTACTCGATTTGCCTGATCAGTTTTGTCGGGCCCTTTCTTTCTACGTCCATCAATATCGCCATCCCCGTCATGGCCGGTCAGTTCGGCGTCACGCCAGACCGCATGAGCTGGGTCGTGACGATTTTCTTGATGACGACAGCGGCCTTTCTCCTGCCCTTGGGCAAGGTGTCCGACGTCCATGGCCGGCGGCGGACGTATTCCCTTTCGCTGGTGGTCTTTGCCCTTGCCACGGCAGCGGCGGCCTTTTCCCAGACGCTGACCGGGCTCATCGTCTTGCGGGCCCTACAGGGCATCGCCTTGTCCGGCGTCTATGTATCCTACATGCCCCTGCTCCTGGCCACGACGGATGAATCCCATCAGGGACATATCCTCGGACGTGCCGTTGCCCTGACCTATCTCGGCCTGTCCCTGGGACCGGTCATCGGCGGGGCCTTGACGCAGTTCGTCGGCTGGCGCTGTATCTTTCTCCTGTCGGCCCTGGCCATCGTCCTGTCTTACGTTTTCATCCGTCCCATCAAAGAAGAATGGTATGCCAACGGCGCACCTTTCGTCAACCTCGTCAGTTCAGCCTTATCGATCAGTGGGATTCTCTGCGCACTCTATGGCCTGTCGTCCTTTGAAGAATACAGTGCCTTTTTCTGGGCCGGTATCGTCCTGCTCATCGTCTTCGTCATCCACGAAGGGAAATCCTTCCACCCCCTGCTGCCGCTCTACTTGTTCCGCAATCTGACTTTTTCCATGTCCAACCTGGCCGCCCTCATCCAGTACAGTTCGACGTATGCCGTTTCCTTCCTGTTGTCCCTCTATTTCCAGGTCATCCTCGGCCTGCCGCCGGCTGTGTCCGGAGCCATCCTGCTGGTCCAGCCGATCATCATGGCCTTCTTGTCGCCCCGGGCCGGCGACTTGTCGGACAAATACGGCCCGCGGGGCATCGCCTCTATCGGCCTCGTCCTCACGGCCCTGGGGCTGACGGCCTTTGCCTTGTTCCCGCGCATCCCCGTCAGCGGCGCCGCTTTGTTCCTAGTCTTCATCGGTCTGGGGGCTGCTCTCTTCGGCGCTCCCAACAACAGCGCCATCATGGGGTCTGTCAAAAAGATGCATCACGGCATTGCGTCGAGCATCCTGGCCTTATCGCGTAACCTTGGCCAGGCCCTGAGCATGGCCGTCGTCACCTTCATCATGACGACAGAAACGGCCAAACAGCCATCTTATACAGACGGTGTCCTGGCGGCCCTGCATGCATCGTTCGCCATCTTAGCCGTCCTCTGTTTCCTCGCCGTCGCGGCCTCTCTGGCCCGCGGCACAAGTCAAAAAAAAGTGTAAATTAGGAGGTATTTCCATGAAAAAACAACTCATCGCAGCCGTTACGATCGCTTCACTTCTCGGTTTTGCCGGCGGTACAGCCGTCCAGGCCTTCAACCTCGGCTCCATCCTGAAAGTCGGCGGCATTTCCGTCCTCGTTTCCAAATATGGCGATTCCATCAATGATTTCCTCAACAAACTGCTCATGAAGAACGGGGTAGGCACGGATTATGCGACGAAAGTCGTACCTATCGTCAGTGTCGGCACAGGTAAATATATCGGCGCCGTCCAGGTCATCGGCCCATCGGCACAGGTCGAAAAAGTCAAGGCCGTAGCCCAGCTGGAAGGCGAATTCAACGGCATCGCCCGCGCCAATGCCCTCATCCCGATGGCGACGACGAATGTCAGCAACCTAAACCGCGTCCAGGGCGTCGGCGTCTCGGCGACCATCGATTTCAAGTTCTGATACCTTCCCTAAGCGGGACGGGCGTGGTAAAATAAGACAACATATGTTTATAAGGAGGCCCTTTGCTTGAAAACTTATCAGCCTATTACGGCAGAAATCATTGAAAAATTAAAGGCCAT
>CABMPA010000027.1 GCA_902388315.1 uncultured Megasphaera sp.
ACTCTAAAGGCACACAATAGCAAGTCATTTTGAGAATAATTATGAATTAAATTGAGAATTTATCTGTTTTGATTCCGGCGGTCCTTCTGCCGTTCGGAGTGTGCTTGGGCTTCCGCTTCTGTGCGGAAGGCGCTCCAGCCATTCAGTCCTTTCAGCAGGGCCATGCGCGATTCGTGGCTGGCTTTGGTTCCCATGCCGACGCGAAGGAGCCACATCCGCAGGTAGTATTTCTCATTCTCCGGCTTCCGGGTGGCGGGATTGACCCGTTTCGCCTTTTTCGCCGCGCTGACCATGAAGGCCGCCAATTCAACCAAAGCGCGGTTCTTCACGGCGTTACCGGTTACGGCAAAGCAGAATGTCACCGTTTCCGCGGTAATCAGGAATCCCCGGCCTTCCTTGCTGTAATTCTGGTAGACCGCAAAGAAGGAAGTCCTGTCCGACACAGGCTCATCTTTCAGGTCTTCAATCAGCCTGTCCGGCACATGAATGTTTTCTTGTCCCGCAGCCCGGTTCAGCAGATACTGCTGGGCATGGAGCATGAAGACCAGGTTGCACATCTGCGCCCCGTCCATGCCGTCAGCCGGGATCTTGATTTCCATCATTTCCGGCTCTGTTCCCTGTTCAGTTTCTTCATCATGCTGCGATTGTGGTTTCTGTACCGCTTGCGGCTGTGGAAGGATGCCTTCCTGCTGAAGGAAGCCAATCATGGCTGCTTCTGTTTTTTCATTTTCACATTCAATGTCGCCGTTACGAAGGATGCGGAAGCCATGCCCTTCAAAGGCGAATGTCGGCGTTCCGGCGTAATAAAGCTTTTCGTTATGGTTGAAAGGAATGAGCTTCTTGGCCAGTTCCTTGCGGTCGTTCATAGTAGTCTGGATTGTCATGGTCTATGTACCTCCTTGTTTTGTTAGTACATATATCACTCTGAACGCCGATAATAGCAAGTTATTTCTGCATGTTATCATAGGGAATTTTCTCATTTTCGCGTAACACAAATACGCTATCACTCCCCGCCTGCTCGATATATCGCTTCACGATAACATCGACAAACTTCCTATCCAGTTCAATGCCATAGCAGATACGGTTCGTTTGCTGGCAGGCCATGAGCGTGGAGCCGGAACCGAGGAACGGGTCCAGGACGATGCAGTGGCTCATGGACGAATTCTGGATGGGATAGGCCATCAGTGCCACCGGCTTCATCGTCGGATGTTCCTTGCTGGATTTCGGCCGGTCATATTCCCAAATGGTCGTCTGTTTGCGGTCGGAATACCACTGGTGCTTCCCGTTCAGTTTCCAGCCGAACAGGCACGGCTCATGTTGCCACTGGTATGGGCTCCGGCCCAGGACCAGGGCATTCTTCTTCCAGATACAACATCCGGACAGGTAAAAGCCGGCATCCTTAAAGGCCTTACGGAAATTCAGACCCTGGGTATCAGCATGGAACACATAGATAGAGGCGTCTGGTTCCATATTCTGTTCCATGTTGACAAAAGCGCTGAACAGGAACTGGTAGAACTTATCGTCCGGCATATTATCGTTTTTGATTTTTCCGGCCGTTTCTTCCACATTCACATTGTACGGCGGATCTGTCAGTACCAGGTTAGCCTTCTTCCCATCCATCAGCTTTGCATAGGTTTCCGGCAGAGTGGCATCCCCACAGATGACGCGATGGTCGCCAAGGAGCCAGATGTCACCATCCTGGGAAAAGGTCGGCAGCTCCAGTTCCCCGTCCACATCAAAATCATCTTCTTTCACTTTCTTGTTGTGAACTTTGGAAAAGAGCTGTTCGACTTCCGGTGCCTCAAAGCCTGTCAGGTCTACATTGAAATCGACGCTCTGCAAATCCACGATAAGGTCAGCTAAGAGCTGTTCGTTCCAGGCACCGGTGATTTTGTTGAGCGCGATGTTGAGGGCCTTGACCTTGTGTTCGTCCTCGATGTGGACAACCACACACTGGACTTCTTCGTAACCCAGGTCTTTCAGTACATTGAGCCGCTGGTGGCCTCCGATAACGGTCATGTCGTAGTTCACGATGATGGGTTCCACATAACCGAACTCCTTGATGGAATTCTTGATTTTTTCGTATTCCTTATCGCCGGGTTTCAGCTGCTTCCTTGGGTTATACGCCGCAGGCTTCAGCTGCCCGACGGGCAGGACTTTCCATTCCATATCAGATGATTTCATACACTGTTTCCTTTCTGAAAGCCGCGGCAACAGCGGCACCATATCCGTTCAGGTGATGCCAGCGGCAGTAATTCCGTACGCTGTCCCGTGACAGCTTCGTTTTCCGGGCGATGGCCTTGTAGCCCATCCCCTGTTTCCGCATCGTCTCTATCTGCCGACGCTGGCAGTCATCCATAAAAAACGTCTCCTTCCTGCACAACAAAAAAGCTCCGGGCCAAAAGCCTGGAGCTGTCTGTTATTCAATTCCAAAATTTTGCTTATATCCCCCCTTGTGAATTTCGCGGTTTTTCACGTTTGAGGGGGCGGCGGTCATGGCTGGAAGGGCTGCAGAGACTTGCATCCCCCCGCCCCTGCCTGGATCTTCAATACCTGTACTCAATGTCCCGGTCTTCCGTCATCGTCTTGTGGTCATGGCAGCTCTTGCAAAGGGGCTGCCAGTTCTTTTCGTCCCAAAACAAATCCGGGTCGCCGCGATGCGGCTTGATATGATCCACGATGGTCGCCGGAACAAGCCGGCCTTTCTCTTTGCATCGGACACACCAAGGATGACGCTTCAGGAAGAACTTCCTGGCTTTCTGCCACTCTCTCCCGTAACCACGCAATACTGCGTTCTTCCGTTCGCCCTGGCACCGTTGTTCATGTTCGTCACAATATTTTCTTCCGTATGGCACCCGCTTCGGACATCCCGGATATTTACACGGCGTCTGCGGTCTTCTTGGCATGTTTTTCATCTCCACATCAAAAAAGGACCGATGGCTTTTGACCACGGTCCTTCATTTTTTCTTGCTGATTATAGTATATCTTACAGAAGCCAGTGACATCAAGTGCTGTTCATGTGACATTTACTGACATCCGACAGGAATTTCAATGTGTTTCAAGGCTTCGTCATGCAGGCGGTACACTTGGCGGATATGAAGCCCGATGGCATCGGCGATGGACGCCCAGTCCTTGAAGGCCAGATAGCGGAGCTCCAGGACAACCCGTTCCCGGTCATCCGGCACCCGGCTGATGGCTTTCATGATATCCGCCTTGAGTTCGACCAGATGGTCGATGTCCTCATCCACTTCGTGTTCCATATCCATCATGCGGGTGATAGTTTTTTCCAGCCGATGCGGATCCGGCGTCCCGCTCGGCGGCACCGGGCTGATTGTCGATGACGCCTTAATGGCCAGTTGCCGCAAGGCAGATACTTGTTCCAGCTTGCTGTCTATCTGGATATTGATATTTCGTGCCCGTTCCAGGTACGTTTTTACATCCATACGTTTTTCTTCTCCTTCTGTTTCCCGCTTCATAGTATACCCCCATTTTCGGAATCCGTCATTTCCAGGTCAGCCTTGACTGCTTCAATCAGCGCGGCCTGGGTTCCGTCTTTGTGTTCCAAGGCTTTCAGGATGCGCTCATCAATCGTACCCCTGGCCACGATGTGCTGTATGATGACCGTGCGGCTCTGCTGTCCCTGCCGCCAGAGCCGGGCCACCGTCTGCTGGTAGAGTTCCAAACTCCAGGTGAGCCCGAACCAGATCAGGATGGACCCGCCCTGCTGCAGGTTGAGGCCGTGCCCCGCAGAAGCCGGATGGATCAGGGCCACCGGGATCTTCCCGGCGTTCCAGTCGGCAAAGTCCCTGCTCTCCTTCAGTTCCCTGGCTTCCATCCTCTGACAGATCCGTTCCCGGTCGTGCCGGAACCAGTAGGCCACAAGGACCGGCCGGCCATTGGCGCTTTCCACCATGTCTTCCAGGGCATCAAGCTTTCGGTCATGGAGATGGATGGTCTTTCCGTCATCGGTGTAGATGGCTCCGTTGGCCATCTGGGTCAACTTCAGCGTAAGGGAGGCCGCATTGGCTGCCGTCACCTCGCCTCCCGGCAGTTCCAGCACGAGAGACTTTTTGAAGTCATTATACCGCTTCCGCTCCGAGTCCGAAAGATTAACCTCGGTTTTCACACGCACCAGGTCCGGCATCTGCAAATAGTCTGTGGCCTTCATGGACACGGTGATGTCCGCGATCTTTTTGTAGATGGCGTCCTCTGCTCCCGGCAAGGGCTTGTAGGAAAACACCACCATCCCGTTCCGTTTGTCCGGCTGGAAATAGGTGTTCCGGTACTGGCTGATGTATCTCCCCAGACGCTCTCCCATGTCCAGGAGCCGGAACTCCGCCCACAGGTCCATGAGCCCGTTGCCGCTGGGAGTCCCCGTGAGGCCCACGATCCGTTTTACCTTGGGCCGCAGGGCCTTCATGGCCTTGAACCGCTGGGCCTGCTGGTTCTTGAAAGAAGACAGTTCGTCCAGGACCACCATATCAAAATCCAGCCGGCAGTTCTTGCAAAGCCACACCAGGTTCTCCCGGTTCACGATGTATAGATCCGCAGGCTTCTGGAGGGCCTGCCGCCGTTCCGTCACGGACCCCACGACAACGCTGCAGGTCAGGTCCTTCAGGTGGTCCCACTTCCGGAGTTCCTCCGGCCATGTATCTCTGGCTACTCTGAGGGGGGCCACGATCAAAACCCGGTGGACTTCAAAGGAGTCATACATCAAATCCCGAATAGCCGTCAAGGTCGTCACCGTCTTGCCGAACCTAAGCCCATATCCAGCAGGAGAGCCGTCACCGGGTGGGTCTTGATGTACTCGATGGCATAGGTCTGGTATGCATGGGGTATGAACTTCATTGGGCATCACCTCCTTCCGCAATTTGCTGCAGCAGCCCGGGGATATCTTCCAGGGCATCCAGGACGAACACCCGGAACCCCAGCTCCCGAAGCTTTTCGTGCCTTTTCACCTGCAGAACCCGTGGTTTCTTCCCCGGTGCCTTCACTTCCACAAAGGCCAGCTTCCCACCAGGAAGAAGGACCAGCCGGTCCGGCATGCCGGAAAAGGAAGGGGAAACGAACTTCACAGCCAGTCCGCCTTTCTTCCTCGTTTCCGTCACCAGCTTCAGTTCTACTTGTTTCTCATTTAAAAAGGACATCTGCTGCCTCCTTTGCCTTTGCCATCACTTCCGCATCCACCGGGGTTCTGGGTTCATGCTTCAGGTCTCCGTAAAACACATTCAGATAGTCATTGCTGACTTCCGGATGGTCATGGAACATGTTGTCTTCCGCCCGGGACCGCACTTCATCAATCTTTTGCAGGACCCGCATGAATTTGTCCGTATCCGTAGACAAAAGGACCTGAGACATGTGGATGGCAAGATTTCCACCCAATGTCCGGAACAGCCGCATTTCGGCTCCCACCAGTTTGTACAGTTCAATCGTCCGTTCTTTCTTGTTGATCATCGCTTTTCCTCCTTCAGTATGGGAGTGACGGTGGTGACACTCTTCAACATACCCTCTCTATAGATCCTTTTTTAAAATCTTCTTTAGGACTTTCAGGTGAGAGTGTCACTACTGTCACTTTTCATAAGGTGCAGGTGGTGAAGGTCTCCAGCATACCTTTATATAGAACTCTTTTAAAAATTCTTCTTTAGGACTGTCAGTAGTAGACCTGCACCCACCTGCACCTTTTAGATTTTTCCATTAATCCCATGGGGTGCAGGTGGTGAAGGTCTTCAACATACCTTTATATAGAACTCTTTTAAAAATTCTTCTTTAGGACTGTCAGTAGTAGACCTGCACCCACCTGCACCTTTTAGATTTTTCCATTAATCCCATGGGGTGCAGGTGGTGAAGGTCTTCAACATACCTTTATATAGAACTCTTTTAAAAATTCTTCTTTAGGACTGTCAGTAGTAGACCTGCACCCACCTGCACCTTTTAGTCCAGAAAATCCTGTCCTTCTTTCAACCGCAGCCCGTGAACAACGATTCCTTTCTTCGTCTTGTGACGGAAGAACCCCGCCTTCTCCAGATTCCCATAGAAATCCGAAGTGCTTCTGGTGTATTCACCCGTCTGCATACAGACGATCCGGTACTGCTGGTACAAATCCCCCGACTTCTCCGTGAAGGAGGGATCCACGTCACAATGGGCGTCCAGGAATTGTCCCAGCCAATCGTTGTCCTCCCGGTATTTCTCTACCGCTTTCCGCACGGCTTCCGGTTCCTCAATCTTGAACTTCTTCCGGATGGCAGCTTCCGCGCCTTCAATGACCCACTTCAAAATGGCCGGCCCGGCTTGTTCGAACAGGTAGTCCGAATAGTTCTTGATGTCGTTTTTCCGGGTAATCCTGGCGTTGAAGGGAATTATAATCAGCCTCCGCCAGGTGCCGTCATCGTTGGCGGCCACTTTCGGCAGGTGGTTGGTGTAAAGGACCAGTGTGTGGGAGGGGACGAAATGGAAGGGAGTCTTGAACTTCTTCTCCGCTTCGATGGGGTCCACAGAACAGATCTGCTTCACCATCCCCGTATTGAGCCGCTGGCCTTCTTCCAGTTCGGAAGCGATGATCAGCCGCTTCCCTTTCAGTTCTGCAATTTCCGGTTTTACGTTTCGCCGGCAGTTCATGGTCATGGTCTCGGCGGAAATCTTGCCGGAATACAACCCCAGCACCCTGGCGATGGTGTTCCAGAAGGTGGATTTCCCGTTGGCCCCGCCGCCATAGGCGATAATCATCTGTTCGGCATAGACTCGGCCCACTGCGGCCATCCCCACGATCTGCTGCACGTACCAGATCAGCTCCTGGTCCTTGCAGAAGAACAGGTCCAGGCTTTCCTGCCACATGTTTCCTCCCTGGGTTCCGGGAGAGCAGGCGGTGACTTTGGTGATCATGTCATCCGGGTCATGGGGCCGTTTTCCATGCATCCCTTTGGAAAGGTCGTAGGTGGCTTCCGGGGTGTTCAAAAGTTCCGGATCATAGTCCAGCTCGGAAACATCCAGGGCCAGCATGGGGGTGGCGGCATTCTGGACATTGAGGATGTTCTTGTAGTTCCGGTTTTTCATGACGAATTTCTTGTAAGCATCCGCGCTGAGAAGGGCCGTCAGCAAATGGCCTTTTTCCCCGGGAATCTGGTTGGCCAGGGTCTTGCTTCTGGACTTCACGTCTTCCCGGGAGATCCCGATGGCGGTCAGGTCATCTTCTGCCTGGCGGATCTTTTCTTCTGCGTCTGCCAGCTGGTCATCCATAAAGTCCTCGATGACACCCAGAGGCTTATGTTCATCTTCATCCCAGTGATTACCCACGTAGGCGATGTACTTCGTAGCACTGGTGTACCGAAGGCGTCCCATACAGGTCCGGGCCAGGACTTTGGCTTCCCCGATGTCCGAGAAGTCATCCGGCTGGAGGGACGGGTGGCCAACAGCTTTGTTGTATTCATCCGGGGGCACATACCCCTCGCTTTGCTGGATTTTGTTCCGGAAGAACTTCAGGGCACTTTTCCAGATGGTGTCCAGCTCTTTTTCCGGAAGCCGCGGTTCGCAATTCTCAGCCCGCTGCAGGTAGGCTTCGTAGGCTTTGTCCGTATCCCCATACCGCTTCAGCACCCGGCCGGCAAAGTGGGACATGGTGTTGTTCCGGTTGCCTTCCGGGATAGAACTCCCGGTATAGAAGGGAGGTTCCGTCTGGTCGGGTTCCAAAGGTCCCAGGCCGGCCAGAAAATCCGTGATGGTTTGCTTCCCTTCCTGCCATACAGGAACCGGGCTGCATCCAGAGCCTGGGCGTCGAAGAAGGGAAATTCTTCCCGGATCCCCTGCTTCAGGGCCGTATAGGCTTTTTCGTCCTGCACTTCGGTGATGGGAAAATACGCATGGAACCGGGGCCGGGCTTTCCGGCCTTCCTTGGCTTTCCCGCTATTCCGGGACGGAACGATGGCCACAGCCACGTTTGGCAGCATGGCAAGGAGCTTTTCTCCCGTCACCCACTCCTTCGGATTTTCCGTATGATCATTGTCGCAGTCCATCACTGCCACATCGGAAGCCAGGAAGTTATCCCGGCTCCGGTAGTTGTCCTTATAGGCCGCACAAACGTGGTCGAAAGCAGCAGCCGTCCCCAGTTCCCTGCTGCTTGTGATGACTGCTTTATTAGGATATATGGCATTTCGTTCGTTGCCGGTACAGTCAGCCGTGTAAATCGTAAATCTCATTTTTCTGCCTCCTCGAGGGTTTCGTTAAAGAATCTCAGCCGATAGTTCTTCCATCTGGCCCGCCGAATCTCCGCATCCATGCCAGGAGATATGGTATCCCCGAACACCCACACTTCCCGGCAAAGACTCATGAGGATGTTGCCGAAATGGAGCCCTGCCTCCCGTTCCTTTGGATCCCGGTCATCCAGGAACTGGGGAAAGAGGAGATGCGGAGCCAAGGGCAGGTACCCTTCTTCAAAGGCAAAGCGGCAGTACCGCCTTGCTGCCAGGATATTTTTATCCGTTGCCCCGGAATACGGGGAACAGATATATACGAGAGGCCGGTAAGCCCGGAGTGCCTTCCGCTGGGCTTCGACAGCACTGAGGGCTCTCTGCGGAGTCGGATCCGGATAGTGTTCCTGGTTATGCATGTCCATAAATGCCACACTCCTTTTCGATCAGGGGATAGTTTCCTTCCTCAGTCATCAGCCGATAGATGAACAGCCGACCTTTCTGTATCCAGTAGGTATAGACACGATTATGCAGGACGCCGTTTCCGTCCGGGATATTGAAGGTCTTTGTCGAGGTGTATCCCATGGGAGCATAAGCCTGGTAAAGCAGCCAAATATTGCCCTGTTTGTACTGGATCCCGTGTTCATGGAGCCACTGGTTCATGCGGTTTGCAGACCATCCATAGTCCTTGGCAATGGTCGATGTGTTCACCAGCTCCCTGCACTGCAGGACCAGATCGAAGTACGTAGCCTTTGGCCGGAGCTCCGCAAGCTGCTGCTGTTGAGCAGCATTTATCTGTGCCAGTTCCCTTGCCCTATTCCGTTCTTCTTTATAAGCCGTCAGTGCCTGGATCAAGGCATCCGGATTTTCTAACAGATGGTCCATGGCATACACTCCGTGCTGGCGAATGGCCGGCAGCACTTCCGAAGTTACCCACCGTTTAAAGGCTTTCGCTGTCGAAAGTCTGGAACTGAACACCAGAGAATACACACCGGATTCATTAATGATCGTCATGCTCTGCGGTCCTCCAGGGGTGTCGCAATCCGCGACGCCCTTATCTTCTTCATCGACGTGCTTTTTGATGGCATCCCGTACATTGATGTAACCGAGGGCTTCGGCCACGTCCTTTCCTACAAAATAAACCGTCCCATCTTGGACAAGGGTACGAACCGCACCGAATTGACTGTTTACAAAGACCCGTAATTCTTTCATATCTTTTTTACCTCCGTATGAAATTTGGGGAGTCCATCTCCCACTTTGTAGCCATGGCAATCCATTAAATCTGACGGTTTTCAAAAATTTTCTGCAGCTTTTTTCTTGCCCGCTTCAGCTTCTGGGTGATGTTGTTCTCATTGGCGCCGATTCTGATGGAGTATCCCCGGATGGATTCCTCGTTGAGATAGACAGCGATTACCGCATCTTCCCACTCCGGCTTGTTCACCAGCACCGTATGGATTTCCTGACGCACTTTTTCTTCGCCAGCCTTGCGGTCCCGTTCCGTTGCATCTCGGCTGACAGTATTCATATCTGGCATGGAGATTCCGTTCCGGCTGCACCCGCTTCCAGCAACAGTGCAGGTGTACGTATCAGGGACTGCCTCGATGGGATTCATCAAAGCCTCATCCTTTTCATTCCGTTCTTGGTAGTCCGGGCACTCTGTTCTTCTCCGATGTTCCCTGCGCCAATCGTTATAGAGGGGCTTGTTGAATTCTTCGTCCATGATTTCCTGGGCGCTGCGCCGGGTAACTTCTTCCCCTTCCTTTGCCGCCTGTTTTCTCAGTTCGTAATCCCTCTCGATCATGATTTGGCAGTCACCTTCAGGGACTTCCACTACCGTGACCTCTGGCGCTTTCGATTCGTCCCAACTGTAGTGTTTGACTTTGATTTTCATTTTTGGCATCCTTTCCGTCCGTGCCAGGGGACGAAGGGATGCCAAAAAGACCTGCGGGGAATGTCCCCACAGGTCCCAAACGGCCAAAATGGCGCACGGAAACAAACGGTGGGGGCATTTCCAGTCCTGCCCACCGCATCACTGCGGTGATCCAGAACTGTCTATGCATCCCATCGTCCTCATGCGCATCTCGGACAACAGAGATTTTTTTCGAGTGCCTGAGCACTCATATGGAAGCAGGCTTGCCTGCTGCCGTATCAATGTTCAAACGAATGACTGTCGGAACCGTTTTCAAACTACTGATTCAGTCTTTTGCGTTTCCTAGCTTTATGATATCGAAATGAAAAAAGGAAAAATAAAAGACCACCCGTAAAAACAGGTGGTCTAAAAATCAGACGTATAATTTTTATTTTATTCGTTTAAGCGAAGCACTTATTGCTTCTTGAATGTAATCGGGTTCTAGATCCCGGTAATTTTTGTCAAAATATTTTTGAACACTCCATCGATCGATGCCCTCAGCTATATCATATATGCACTCTCCCAGAATTGTTTTTAATGCGGGGGTGATGTTTCTATACTTTTTAAGCGTATCAATACAAAAATAAGCTACTGCATCAAAACTGGCAAAAGTATGTCCAATCGGATGCAGAAAAATCTGATGAAGCGATTCAAATCTGTCTATCATAATAGCGTTGTATGAAACGTTCTCCACAATCTTTGAGTACACATATCTAAACTTTATATTGTTCAAACGATTTATCAGATTATCTTCTTCAAATGACAGGAGAAATTCGTCCATGGTTTTATCATAATGTCCGACTGACAGAAACCGTTCACACTTCATAGCATACTCGTTATCTGCCTTAGTCTTTGTCAGTCGATTTATTTTATCTATCATTTCCTTAATAGTATGATATCGGGCATCCAATGACGCCTCTGTCGCTATTGTGCTGACAATGCTGAGTGTATGTTTGAAATTATCAGAATCTCTCGTCATAACATAATTGACTATTCTTCCAAGAGAATATATATCTGACTGTTTATCAGCAAAGCCTAATCCTTGAAACTGACGCGGGTCACAATATTCAAGGGTGCCGTTCATAGATGTGTCAATAGTCACGTATGTTCTCCCATCCCCATCAATGGCTTTTCCGAGTCCAAAATCAGCAATAATCGGATGCCCGTCTTTAATAAAGATGTTCTTGGGTGACAAATCCCTATGAAGCACTCCGCGATTATGTACCTGATCCATAATTCCCAAAATTTCAAGAACAAGGTCTATGCGCTGCGTTTCATTTAGATTCATGTCAGCTATATAATTCTTTAAATCGGTGCTGCAATATTCCATTGTGTATGAAATTTCATCAACGTTATATTCGTATCCCTCGATAATGCCATCAATGCCTTGCAGCTTATCGTGTATCAAGCGAAACTCCTGCTTAAATCTCGACACTATTCCGTCATTGTCCTTAAATTCATCCCGGAGTTTCTTGACTACAGTGTTCGTTCCTGGAACCCTGTAAACATTAGCAAATCCGCCGCTGCCAATCAAATCTGAATCATCATCAATATGGTGTAAGATAAGCCGATTGTTGAGACTCAGAAGTTCGAGATCATCTTCGAGAAGCATTTGATTAATTCTGTCTATGGCCTCCTTTCTTTTTTCCGCAACAATTGCCTGATTTGTTTCTCGCAACTCTTTATTAATATTTCTGAGTGATAACATTACAGTGAAGAATTCATTGATATTTCCCATTTCATACATGTAATTTATCGTGTCATCACACAGTGTCCATCGGGAAGGGCCAGCCACAATATTTGGGGTACCGAATCGTGTAGTATACATTTCTACCAAATTACTCCCAGACCGGTACTGATACACGGAGTCCTGATAATCTCCATTAAAGTATTCACATATATTTTTTTGAACGGATGGCGTCATCCGCAGATTCTCCTGCATTTAATCACCTCATTTCATAGGCGTTATCCTTGCGCTTGACTAATGTTTTACCAGATATATTCTCAATCTGTTTACGGAGTGTAATCATCTCTGAATCCGTGTAACGCCTCTTTGATAGATTTTCTATAGCTCTTTTGTTCATTGCTGTTCCAGCTCGCAATTGCAAATATATCTTGACGAGTGAAAAATCATCATCTTTGCAGTTCTCCAGAACCTTGGCATTACTCATATTAAAATTAGTAAAGTCGATTTCCAGGAGTCTATAGCACTGAATCATATCAGTGCTATCTTTTTCTCCCATAATATTGCGGTAAATATACGTTTCTACATCAGTCAGCTCTTCAACTTCTGTTTCCACCATAATCCCGCAAGAATACAGAAATGACATTAGATTAATAAATCCTATCATTACCTCTGCATACCGTTTTCTATCAAACCGATAGTTATCATGGCAAAACACAATTGGATTAAAATAATCCGTTTCTAAAAGATGCACAATAAATTCAAGATATGTCTTTTTCCCGATTTTATTGCTTATCCCGCTGAGGGAATCATTCTGGAATATCTTCATAATTTACCTTAACAAGCAGGTTCTTATCTTTCAGAGTGTCAGCATTGGGAGAAAATGGAAGATTCAGCAACTCCTCAAGTCTTTTAGGAGTTACTGTATTCCCATTCGTATATTTAATAACAGCGTCCGTTCCTAACAAAAAAGCAGAAAGAAGAAATTTATTTATCCTATTTTGGGTGCAAAATTGGTCTATTGAACCAAACTGCATCATTATTATCATTTGCAAACATTTCCTTCGTGTCTCCTTGACCTTGATTTTCCCATTGCTGTCCGTCTTTTTATTTATTTTGAATATACCGCTTATTACGCTGCCCATGTAAAAATTGTATGCAGCCGGACTTTTTTCTGGATGATAACCGACAAAGTCCTGTTTGACCTGCCCCAAATGCAGAAATATTTCAGGGCGTGAATTCATGAAACAGTAGTAAATGGTACTCTTGCCGCCTAGACTTTTTCCAGCCTTTTCAAGCAGAGTATTCGCTGTCTGTTCAGGTCCAAACAAACCGATATAATAAACATCCGGGACAGCCGTATTGCTACTGTATATAAGCAAATATTTTGAAGCATATTCGACCCGGAATGCGTTCGAATGAATGGCTCTCCCGTATTTCCTTTCGAAGAAGGGGCTGCTCTTTAGAACTGTAAGTGATATCCTGCCATTGATTTTGATAGGATAGTAGAAAAAATCATTTCGATTATTTTTGATGTTTTTCCGGATATCAAAGTAATGATCGTCGGTTATGTGAAACGCTTGCCTGACAATAAAAGCATCTATATCTGTTACATCGGTGCCATTGAAACTAATCTGTGAAACGCTTCCCTTACTGTTAATATGAATTTTTCCGAACGAGAGATCTATATCAGTGTCATAAGCATGAAGCAGGATTGCATTTCTGACAGCAACAGTTAATTCGTCCCGTATATCCTGAAGCAGGCTTGCCGTCTGATATGTCTCTTTTAAGTATAACGAAAATTCCACTGAGTTAGCTCCCTGTAAAATTTCTATTCTAACAGTTTAATAATGTGTAAGTCAATGATGTTGTAGACCACTGCTTACTATTTCTGACTTTTAGCCCAGGCACTAATTTCTGAGTACTTGAATTTCCAGGACTTCCCAATCTTCTGAGCAGGAATTCCCTTCCCCTTCCGAATCCAATCACGGATAGTAGCTGATTTCACACCAAAATACTCCGCCGCCTCATTTACATTGATCCAACGTTCTTCAATGTTCTCCGCCATGATGTCCGCGCCTTTCATTTGCTTTATTAAAATTCATGCCCGGTGAAAATCGTCACACCGAGCATTTATATATTTATATTATATCATTGAACAAATGTCTTCTTCAAGAATTTGTAATGGTTTAGCGATAGTGTAAAATAGTTTGTGTAAACGTTGGATGGGTATAGTAAAAAGGAACCCATTTCCTTTATAGTGTTAAGTGCTCAAACCAAACACTAGGAAAGAAGGTTCCTCATGCCTGATTTTAACACAGAATTTATTCAAACACTATTCAATCCTGCCACCACCGAGCTTTTTCGTTCCGAATTGGAAGCCGCCATCAATGCTCTCCTGAAGACGGAACTGGCCGCCTTCCTCGGATATGAGAAGCATGATTCGGACGGTTGGAACACAGGCAACAGCCGCAACGGCTATTACAAGCGCACGCTAGCGACACGCTATGGAGAGTTGCATCTGGAAGTCCCGCGAGATCGGAACGGCGATTTCCATTCGCCCACGTTGCCACGCTATCTTCAGCACACCAATGCTTTGGAGACTACGGTCATCCAGCTTTATCAGCGCGGCGTCACCACCCGTCAGATTGCAGATCTCATCGAGCAGATGTATGGCCGATATTACTCGCCAGCCACTATCTCGCATATCTCGTCAGCCGTCACCGAGCAAGTCCAAGCCTTCCATTCCCGACAGGTTGCTGCGCGATATGCCGTCATCTTCTGTGATGCCACCTACCTGAATCTGCGCCGTGACAGCGTGGCCAAGGAAGCGCTGCATGTTTTGCTCGGCATTACGCCGGAAGGGAACAAGGAAGTCCTAGACTATGCCATCTATCCGAGTGAGTCTGCAACTAATTATGCCGAGATGCTGCAAGGGCTGAAAACACGGGGGCTGAAAGATGTCCTGTTATTCGTCTCTGACGGTCTGGTCGGCCTGCCGGATGCCGTGAAACAGGAATTTCCTCAGGCCAGGCATCAGAGTTGCTGGGTGCACCTGGCCAGAGCCGTGGCTCGCCTAGTCCGGCAGAAGGACAGGAAGGAGGTCTTGGCGGTTCTGAAGGAAGTATATCATCAAGACGATGCCGAGGCTGCCCGGCAGGCACTGGAAGCCTTTCTGGAGCGATTCTGCGGCAAATATCCTCGACTGAAGAA